>JALDXL010000226.1:0-4026 GCA_032155045.1 Nitrososphaerales archaeon | reverse complement strand
GTTCTAAATGGTATATGGGTGCCTCCAGCAGTAGAGCGTAATCTGGAATAACATACTCTATCTACTACAAAATCATTACCTGAGTTTTGTAAGTTAAGTGGAGATGCTCCATTGAGATATTATGTTCTACCAGGACGAGAAAAATAACCAAATTCATGTCTTTATTTTTGGGCACATGATATTACAAACATCTCCAAAAGATCCAATATTTTTCTTGAATCATTCTAATGTTGATAAAATCTAGGTAGAATGGCAAGCTAATAGAAATGATGATGGATATCCATTTAGATGGGCAAATTATATATGGTGATGGTAGTAAAATCCCAACTTATAATGGAAATGATATAATGATTCCTTAGAATTCTTCACATGAAAATCCTACATTAGCAAGTGTTTTAAAGTATAGTCAATTAAATTACAAATACGTAATATAACATTACCCTATTCTAAAACATAAAGTTATACTATTCGAAAAGTAACTGGTCCCATTTTATAGAAGGGTTCAAATCCCACACATTTAGCTGAATGTTGGTACTGAACCCTTGTAAGTTTATCTTGTCTCATACGAATTTTATTTGATATCAATAAAAATAAATTATATCAAATAATTGAGACATTTATAAAAATCTATTTTGCTTTTATCATACAGCATTTTTTATACTTTCTTCCGCTTCCACAAGGACACATTTCATTTCTCCCGATCTTTTTATCTATTGGTTTATGACTTAAGCTATCTTCCGTTTCTTCCTGTGTTTCTCTATAAAATTCAGAAATGTTCAAATCACCTTGAGAGTTTAAAAAAGTGTATTCTTCATCTTCATATTTTGTTTCTTCATTATCTTGCGAATATTTTGATTCTCCAAATATTCCCAATGGATCTCTAATCTCGGTATGTTCAAGATAGTCAAATTCACCATTTAAAACCTGAATATATTCATCAAAAGTTACATCAGATTCATTTACCATTTTTCTTTCAAAAAGAGATTTAACAAATGGAATAGAATCTTTGTCTTTGAATTCTATAAATTCGTTTAAAAGTATAGTTCTATTTTCTTTATTTTGTTCTTCTAGTATTATTTCTTTTAGAATAGGAATTGATTTTGTCGTAATCTCTGGATTATTGTTATTTGCAATCATTGCAAGAGATCTTATTGCTCCTTCTCTTATCCATATATCTAAATGACGATCTTGAATCAATTCGATGAGGGTATCAAATGCATCAGGTCCAAACTGTGCAAGGATATTTGATATTTCTTCAGTAAGCCAATCTCCAGTATCATTATAGTGTTTTTTAATTGTCTTGACTATGGATTGTAGAGCTTGATTTCCTCCTATAATTGATAATATATGTATGACACAGATAGGAATCCAAGGACTATAAAATTGTGATTTTCTTTTTTTGCCTTTAGCAGTATAACTTAAATTATAATTCCAATATTTATCGGTTTCCAAGATATTTATTAGGTGTGGAAGAGCATATTCCTTTTTATCTAAAATATTTTGAATTGTTTTAAGTGGTGTTTTTGTTTTAAAATTTATGAGATGATTAATTGATACTATAACATTTTTATCATTTATAACTTCTTTGTTGATACTATTATTATCTTTCAAAATCTATTCACATTGATATAATACATCATTATGTCTCTTTGTCGAAATCTTTCTTTTAATTTTCCTTTGTATTTTCTTAAATAGGTTCTATTTTCTCCTGTATCTTCACATATAATATGATATATTCTGTTTTCGTCATTGTAAAGAGTATCTGAATTAGGATCTTTCCAACTTCCAAGTATAGAATATTGATCTGCCGAACATCTACCAAACATTTCAACTAATTCATTAAATGTATCTACAAATTTTGATTTTTCTATTATTTGGTTATTGTTGTAATATAATGGTGAATAAATATCCACTCTGATTGAAGATGATGGTGGCAATTTAGTTAAATTCTATAAATTATTCTGAATAGTATAATTTATTCCCATATTATCTAGAACTTTTATGTATTCTTTATTTATAGTATACTTGTGTTGTCCTGCACTCTTTATAGGAATTTTTTTTGTGAATAATTCATAGAATCCTTCTACTTCTTCCTCCCTTGAATCGAAAGATATTGTTAATAAGCTGGATTCTACATTTTGCATATTTATCTATCTACCATTATTATGATAAAGATTGAATATATGTTTTTATATCAAATCCAATGCTTTTAAGAATGTTCTAATAAAACGAACTTTTTTGATACATGAATCACATATTAGTTACAAACTTTTTGGAATGTGGATTATTGAGTAACTTCATATGAAATTAAAATCAAATTTTGAATAAATTTATGGTTTCTTTAACCAATTATAACCATAAAAGTGACTGGCACCACTTTATAGAAGGGTTCAAATCCCACTCTCGGCACTCAACTCCAGTAGTCATACAACTACTAAATTAAGAATATGATAAAAATTTTAAATAATTTTATATTTTATTGAATTATTTATATATACTTTTTCGGTACATCAAGAAAAAGGTGAATACACCTTCAACCAAAGAAGGAGCTTTAATTTATTTGAGAATAATAGAAAGAATTGAAAGAAAAATACTGATGATGGAGGTTGTTCCGACTGAAACTACGATATCACACTTTATAATAGGATAGTTGGAAGTACTCTAATATAAAAGAGTTCTAAAGACATAATAAAAACTCCATCTGTATTTAATCATTTAAATAATAATTTGTTCATAATATTTTTTGAGTCATATGGGTGAAATATCAAATCCAATATACGATATATTAAAGGCTTTGGGAAAAGATGCGGACTTCTTGTATGATACAATTGATGTATATATTAAGGATGCAGAGGATGCAAATAAATCATATTTAGTCGATATCTGGAAAACTATAAAAAATGATAGAATGAAGCATCTACATATGTTAAGAGATGCCTTGGAAAAAGAGATACATGGATAAATAACATACCTTATTTCTTTTTTTTAATTGATATACATGAATTTAAAAAGAGATGATCAAGTACATTAAAAGATAATGCACAAAAATGAAAACTGTAAAGAACGTAATTGTGTCAGCAAAACAACAATTATTCTGGCTTTAGTTCTGTGAGTATAAAGTTACTTGAACAGATTAATGATGTTTTAAAGAGATAGTATTTTTTCCAATTGAGGATTATAAAATACCATCATTTTCTGATTCTAATAATGATGAAGATAGTAACTATGAGGAGAAGAATTACCGTTTATACAAAGGAAAGCTCAACAAGTCTACAAAACAGACATATATATCTGGTTTTTTAGATGGTGGTTAAGTGATTGAACTTTAAATACCTAAGATAAACGAGAAGGAAGAAAGGAGGAATTTGAAAACTTTTGTCAGATGGGACGGTCAATTAATTTTTTTGAAATTTTAACTGAACTGAGAGAATTAACCTCATCTATCATTTATGCATTCTATTTTATATTATCAAAAAACTAATGAACGATAATAATATGGAATTAATTATTTCTTAAACTCCATCCAAGTATAGATACAAATATTTGCTGGTCCCACTTTATAGAAGAGTTCAAATCCCACAGAACCCTTTTCATAATATTTACAGTTATTTTGATTGTTTTCTTTCTATTTCTCGAATTCTTTCAGTCAAAAATAGTAATTGATCTATAGATGAACTAATGCATCTTCTTTTACTTTGTCATTCTTTTTAAGTTCCTGTATTTGTTTTTTTTCTTGTAGTTTTACTTTAATAATGTATTCGTTATCTCTACTGTTTTCTTTTAGTTCGCTAATTTGCTTTTCAAGAATTTGAGTATTGTTTAAAGTGCGTAACTCAACTGCTTTTAAATAATCTACTAAACCTTCTTTTTCTGTTGGATTGTAATAGGAACTAGGCCTAAAATAGACTGGATTGGATTTGCAATCTCCTGTGTTGAATAAATTGTATTTGTGTTTCATGTGTGGTTTTTAATTGTGCATAAAGATTTTCTACTTTTTCATAGAGGTCTGATTGTTTCCAAAGATTC
>JALDXL010000225.1:0-4033 GCA_032155045.1 Nitrososphaerales archaeon | reverse complement strand
TTTAAATTCAATTCAATAGCAACTTCTACCGGTTTTGTGCCCTGATTAAAGTAAGAGTGAGGCTCTGACTTAACCGATATCCGAACGGCTATAATATTTATTAAAAAGAAGGCTAATTGACTTTTGATGGCTGTAAGCCGAAAGAAAAATATAATTAAAAAAAATGAAAAAATAAAAATGAATGTAAAGTATTATATCTAGAATAGGCTATTTTCGATAATCTTTAATATTATGAATTATAATAGAAAATTACGTGGTATTGGAATGAACTACAAAAAAATTTTAGAATGACCTTAGGATTGGTATATAAGGCTATTAAAATGCCAGGTACCACAAAAGCCAGAACAAAATTAGTTTTCCTGATTTTTGTATTTGCTTTATCTGTTGCAGCTGTAAATGTTAAAAGTTTTGAGGAAACAAATGCCGACCTAATGAAAGCAGTAAATACACTAAGGATAGGAACTGTTGATATTGATGCTGTCACGCAAATATTGAAGTTCCAACCTACAGCAGATTACATCGCTGCCAAGCTAGGTAATGAAACAACACAGTATAAAGGACAAGTCATTATTCCGTCAACTATTAATGATATGATTGAACTATTAAGAGAGCAAAGAATTGATCTATATTTTGAAAGTCCTTTTACAATTGCATTAGTAGATAAAGAAAGTGGTGCAGTACCATTCTTGTTAAGATGGAAAGAAGGAGTAACACAATACCATTCGTTATTTATCGTTAAAAATAGCTCATCTATAAAAACAGTAAATGATTTTGGTGGAAAAACTATTGCTTTTGAATCACCAGAATCAACATCTGGATATTTGTTTCCAAAAGCATACTTAATTGAAAAAGGGTTTAAACTTATAGGTCAATCACTAGAATCATATTTTGCTCGTGGAGAACCAATCATTATTAGCAAATACTCTAATATCAATAGTAGCAATAGTGATTCATCAAGTAGAGATGGAAGTAATGAAGGTAATGATATAATTAGATATTTTTTTGCTAGAGAAGATCATAATATACCATTATGGGTAGTTGAAGGAAAAGCTGACATTGGAGTTATTTCAAATGTAGACCTTGAACTTGAAACTTATGAAAGTATTAAATCCCAATTGAAAATAGTTGATAGAACCTTTGATGTGCCTCGTCATATAGTTTCATATAGGTCTGAACTGGACCCAGCTTTAGTATTCAAAATTAAGGAGATATTGTTGAATATGGATAAAGATCCAGAGGGAATTGACATTTTAAAAAATTTTGACAATTCAACAAAATATGAGGAAATAACTAACAAGGATCAATTATTCGCTCCTATCAATAATATGTTACCTTTACTAGAACAAAAAGAATTAGAACTTGGTGGATAATCGACTGAAGTTATCACATAAACTAATTCTTATTATAGTTATATCTGTAGTTGTTTTTTCAGCCATATTTGAAATTACTTTCTATTATATATCAAGAAACGAGATATTAGAAAGATATGAGGGTGAGGCAGTATCTTTGACTTCATTAGCAAGCCGGGAGCTTAGAAATCCCTTATACTTTCTAGATTTAAATGAGATAGAACATGCTATCCAAAACATTAAACAGAATCCTGATGTTCAATCGGTATATGTGATGTATCCGGATGGAAGGATTATTACTGACGGAACACTGGAAAATAAGTATTACAATAAGACATTAAATGACTGTCTTAATATACAGACTAGAATATCACCTGATGAGCCGTTAGTTAAAATTGAAAATGATGTTTTACAGGTCTGCATCCCTATATTTATTACTGAAAGGATTGGAATGGTAAAAGCAGATTTTTCCCTTACTAGATTAAATGACATAGTCAACAATTTAATCATTACACTTCTCATGATTGGCGGTATATTATCAATTATTGTTGTAATTGTAGGTCTGTTTATTTCTAACTCCATATCAAAACGTATACTAAAACTGAAACATGCAGCTAATGAAATATCTAAAGGAAACTTTGATGTAGATGTTAAAGAAATTTCCACAAAAAATGATGAGATTGCAGAATTGTCTTCCACGTTTAATATGATGAAGCAATATATAGTTTCAACGAACAAACACTTAAACAGAATTGTAAAAGAAAGGACAAGAGAGCTTGAAATAGCAAATGAACAGCTAAAAATTCAGAGTAAGATGGAAAAAGAGTTTATAAATGTCGCAAGCCATGAGATGAAGACACCTGTTCAGGCTATTTTAACATATTCTCAACTGTTATATATATATCCTGAAAGGCAAAAAGAGTTTACACAAGCAATAAATAGAAATTCTATTAGACTCCAAAGACTCTCTAATAATATATTAGATGTAGCTAAAATTGAAAGTGGAGGATTAAAATTAAACAAAGAGGTATTTGATCTTAATGAAGTTATATCACATGTTGTAGATGATTATAAGACTATTATTGTAAATGACAATTATAAAGTCAAGTTAAATTTCAATCCATTTAATGAGAGTTTGTTAATAGAAGCTGATAAAGAAAGAATTTCTGAAGTAATTTCTAATCTTTTAAGTAATGCTATTAAATTTACTAAAGAAGGCGAAATATCTGTTTCTATTGAAAAGAATAAAGATGAGAATTATGTTTTAGTGACTGTTAGAGATACTGGTGAAGGGATAGATTCAGAAATATTACCTAAGCTATTTTCAAAGTTTATTACAAAATCTTTTGAAGGAATAGGTTTAGGATTGTTTATCTCTAAATCTATTGTTGAAGCTCATGATGGAAAAATAGTGGTAGAAAATAATATAGGTGGAAGGGGATCTACTTTCAGTTTTAGTCTGCCATTATTCACCGTGGATAAAAGTAAGTAAAATATAAGAACAAACTTTTCAAAATAGTAGAAAAGACAATTAAGTTACACACTACCCATGGTAATGACTAGTGACTTATGCGAAGGAGCTAAAAATGCTGAAGATCTTTATCATTTTCCTTCTAGAAAATCGGTTCATGCCCCGAACTACGTATCTTCTGAGAAAAGATTACGGTTTCATAATGTAATGAAAAAAAATATTATAATAACAGGAATATTATTTTTATCAATAATTTTCTTAATGTCTGCAACAACAACATATGCACAAAATATTACTACAACAATAGAAACAATAGATGTAGAATCAGTTAAAACACATTTAGATGAAGCGAAAAGCGTTTGATAGTGAGAATTATACAGAAGCATTAAAACATATTGATTTAGCTGAAGATCAATTAGACATAGTAGATGAGATAATAAAATTTAAATTGGGTAGTCTATTTAATCCGGTAAAATAAAATATTAAACAAATTATTTTTTTATTATAAAATATCATTCTTGTTTGTTTGATTGATTTAATAATATCTTATAAGGTTCAGGACATAAAAGGGAAGAAGTAAAACAGAAATTTAATGCTATTACATAAGGTAATCTAATTTTGCAAGGATAATATATTATTTTATTATAGATCCAGGACCTGTTAAATTAACAAAATGGATTTAGCTTTGTATGTCCTATCTCTGATAATTGATTGTTAAATTTCTCAGAAATAGAACATCCATCTTCATTGTTATGTATTCTTTGTATTTGTACTATCTCGGTCTTAGTTTACGTAACACTTCTAGAGCATTGAAACAATTTAAAGATGAAAATAGGAGTTATGCATCTGTCTGGAATTGGATGCAAAGATTTGGTTTAATGCATATCTACAAAAGAAAAAGAGTTTCAGCAATCATCATAGATGAAACTATTATTCAAGTCGGTAGCCAACACTTTTGGTTATGGATTTGTATAGAACCGGTTCACAGATCTGTGCTTGGAATCAACATTTCAAAAGAAAGAAATATGTTTGTAGCAGAGAATTTTATTAGATCTCTTGTATCAAAATATGATAGCCATATAGTTTATAATGACGGTGGAACATGGTATTCACAGGCTTGCATCTTTTTACATCTAAAACATAGATTGCATTCTCCTTTAGAGAAAAGTCTGATGGAAAGGATTAATCAATATTTCAAAGATAGAATAGAGAG
>JALDXL010000224.1:0-4058 GCA_032155045.1 Nitrososphaerales archaeon | reverse complement strand
AATTTATATATCATCGTATCATTAGCTCAATAAAAAAACCATCAAAACAAGCCAAAGTTTAGTTTAGGTTATATTGCAAGTTTTTATTTTCATAGTACATACAGATTAATTTTAATAAAAAAATTCTTTACGAATAAAAAATATAGAATTATTTAATTTAATATTCTTTATCTTTATCCATCATATTAGTACTTGGTTTGCTCATTTTACTGTCATATTTGTCATGATCACCATATTTCATTTTCTCATGATCATAGTCTTCCTCACACCATGTTATTTCCTTCTTCAATAATACTTGTCCATTCCCTGGATCTACTACAACCTTGTATTTTTTCAGATTTTCATCTACCACCTTGAGTTTATAAATTAAAAATCCATGTGCATGAGTTAGTTCTGCTTCCTTTACAAAGGAATTTGCACCAACACTTGCTTGTGCTGCTTGTATAGCTCCTATAATATCAGTAGTAATTTTAGATTTGAATGCTTCTGCTATTGTACTCTCTACATTTATCGTACCATTCAATTTCATCATCATATAATCATCATTTTCCATTCCCATTGCTCCTGTATCATTTCCCATTGACATTGTATTGTTCATTCCTTCAGGAGTAATTGCACCTTCTTGTGCGAATGCACTGTTTATAGCATTATTACTATTGTTGTTTATTCCCACAATACCTATTGCTAGAAGTGCAACTATTGTTGTTGTAGTTAGAACTATTTTCATTAAAAAAAATAGGGTATTCTTCTTAATAACAATTGGGGATATATTCTATATTGAGAGAATGACTTGCGTTTTATTGATTGTTTTATTGATTGATCGGTTGATTTATTAAATCTGAAACTTTTATCTCATTAATCTAAAATTAGTTAATAAAAAAATTCAATCCTTTCAAATCATTGGTATGTCTTTAATTGTTATCATTTTAAAAAGAAATTTATCAATATGATTCCAAAAGAATTAACTTTGTTTACTGATTTTTAAATATGTCAAAAGTGATAAAATCCTGCTCGCAGCATAAATTCAAAGGGGACACTTTTGGAAGAAAGGCCATAGTTCTTCTACCTCTTTCTATCTGTTGATGGCTAATAGATCTAGTCATCGAATTTAGATAAGTGAATTGGAAGAACTATGGTTTTATCACTAGTTTGTTAATTAACAAAGTTAATCAAATAATAAATAAAATAATTTCTAAATATCAATTACCTTTTCCATCTGACTTGAATACAAAGGATAGGTGTAAAATACTACATCCATTACATAACCCTCTCATAGATAGCTGCAAGTTGGATGCTATTTATAAGAGGGTTATGGTTTGTTTGTTTTTATTCATTTTATTTTTTATTCCCTCATAGAGAATACCGTCTTTCGTAGATCACCTATACAGATAGAATCAAACAGATAAAATCAAATAAAATAATAGTAGTAAGATTCAGTTTGATTACAAGTTCTAACATCATAATTCAAATTATTATATTTTTTATAGATCTTTTTGAAACGAGGACTGCTTAACTGAATCAAAAACTAGTTGTTTACCATTTTTTGTATGGCAAAAAAAGATATTAAAGCAAAATAGAAATAAACATACTCCTAACAATCCCAATGTTCGATTCCTTAATCTACGGGATATAAATGGACAAGATAAAGTAAAAAAGTTTTGAAAATAGATATTCTAAATTATATGTAGTTAGTAGATGTTATACAGAGGCTACTATGTATAACATCAAATATAATGAATAAATGAAGAAGAACAGAACACTAGTAGCATGTATAATTTTATACCCTAGTAACAAATAAAGTTAAAAAATAATTATGCATTATTGTTGTTACCTAATTTATATTCGAAAAATTATCTATAATATTTTTTATTTTCTAAATTCATAGTTCATAATTAAAAATTAATGGTTATTATAATATTCAAGGTATCGTTGTATTAGAAAATATTACAAAAGATGAAGAAATGAATAGAAAGAATATTAGTTTTTGCCTGAGAGCAAATCATCATCCTCAAGTGGATAAACATAGACATTCGCAAGTTCATCCTTAATCCGTGTAGAATATAGCATCAATGCATCTGTTATTTCGGTTCCGTCAAGACCTGAACCTTTAACACCCAAAGTACATTCTTGCAACAAATAATCATTATTTTGAAAATCTAGATATTCTTTCCCTGGATATGGCTCTAGGGTAATTCTTTCTTCACCAATTACACCGCTTTTCCTTAAACCGTTTGACATTATCCTACCACCGTCGTTTAATATCATATTAATATTATATTTTTTCTTAAGATAGGAAAGTCCTATGTGAATATTAAATGTTTCTCCTGTAGTTACATAAATTATATTGTCTGTCTCTCTAATTACTTTTGAGCTATAATCATAACCACTTTGATCAGTCAAGAAAATAATTTTTCTGTCAGATTGTTTGAGTATTTTAATTTGATTGTTTAAATAAGATTCAATTATTCCAGATTTTTGAAAAGACGTTGAATTCCTTGCGACAATTATGAAATATTGGTAAGAATTTTGCTTCAAATAATGGTCATTTAATTTATGTAAATCTTCATATACATCAGGAAAAGACTTTTGTAGATGGCTAGCATAAAATGTCCACTCTCCAGTGTGTTCCTTATTTTCTACAAGATTATAAATACTGAAAAGAATTCCTTCATAACCCATTAAGATCTTGTGAGTAGAAGCATATAGATTATCACCGAATTTTCTTTGTCCTCCAGTTAGTTGCCTTACACCTCCTCCTTTTTTTCCAGGAATTTTATAAACATATCTTCCTGATTCGGGACCAGTTTCTGCTGCAACATAACTAGTTGCTTGATATGGAATACTTAAATTTGCAATATATGATTTTGAAGCACCAATAATGATATACGGTAAAATCTTTGATATAGCATCCAAATTGAATTGATCTTTTGTGTTGATTATCTGCATTCCACGATCGAGAAAATGGTCAAAATATTCACTTGAAATTATATTTTTTTCATGTAGAGAACGTAATTTAGTCTCGTATTGTTCTTTTAAAATATTTTCCATAACAAAAGTCGCAATAACAAAGTTAACTTTTCTATTTAATTAATTTAATGGACATCAGATTTTTTTTATATTACGTATGTTATTATTATATTTTTTTAAGGTAAAGTATATTGAATATCATATACAATATGAAATAAATTTATTTTCTTGAAATTTTATATTTATTTCTTCTTTTTGGAGTATAATAAATATCCAAAAAGACCTTATAATATTAGTGAGATTCAGGGTAGCTGCAAATCAAGACAAGGACCAGGTATTGAATTTTTGTAAAAATACATTTACTTGGGGTGACTATATTGAGAGAGTATGGGATATTTGGATTAACGAACCAAATAGCAGACTTTTAGTAGCTGAACCTGAAAATGAGATACAAAAACCGATTGCAATAATACACGGTATTTTACTTCAGGAAAAGACAATTTGGATTGAAGGAATAAGAGTTGACCCAAAATATAGAAGACAAAAAATAGCTATGAAACTGATTAATCAAATACTTGAATATGGTAGAATAAATGGAGCTGTTTTTTCCGCAGCTATAGTTTCTATCAAGAATCAGGCATCTAAAGGATTGATGGAAAGGTCAGGGTTTGAAATAGCGTGTAAATGGTCGTATATTAGCACAAATCAAACAAGATATTCTACAACAAATAGTATAACTGTAGGTAATAATTGCAGGATAGCAGAATCAAATGACTTTAAGGAAATTATGAACTATTTAAATAATTCAGTAATTTTCAAGTCATCAGGAAAGAAATTTGTAAATTCATGGAGATGGTATAATCTAACTGAAAATATACTATTTAATATGATTAACAATAAACAAATTTTAATAGTCTATTATAAAGACAATTATAAAAATAATTATAATAAACATCAAAAAGAAGTTAAAGGTATATCTATTATTGATAAAGAAATTCAGCATACAGAACAGAATATCATCAAGATTGAATATATAGATGCAGATTCTGAAGAATTATTGCATTCTTTAATAAACAAGAATATAGAAATAG
>JALDXL010000223.1:0-4059 GCA_032155045.1 Nitrososphaerales archaeon | reverse complement strand
TATGTCTTATTATTATGCGTTAATAAATAATCAGTTAGACAAATCGATAAATTATAAAATAACTATATATAAAAAATAGACAAAACAGTTACAATTTGAAATATGACTGGGATGCTAAAACCTATGATTCTATCTCTGACACAATACAATCATGGGGACTTAAAATACTCGAATACAGAAATTGGAAAGGAAATGAAATAGTTCTTGATGCTGGTTGTGGTTCTGGAAAACTAACCAAGATTATTTCAATTAAAGTTCCATTTGGAAAAGTTTTTGCAGTAGATTCTGATTTATCTATGATAATCCTTGCAAAACAAAACTTAAAAAAAACTACCAATATTCAATTTATAAGAAACGAAATTTCTGAAATAAAACTCGCTGATAATGTAGATGTTGTATTTTCAAATGCAGTATTACATTGGATAATAGATCATAAAAAAGTGTTTGAACGATTCTGGCAAATTCTAAAACCCAACGGGCAACTATTAATTCAATGCGGAGGTTATGGTAATCTTGTAAATACTATTTCTATTTTCTCTAAAATTCGAAAATCAACTGAATTTTACAAATATTTTTGTAACAACAAAGGAGAAGATATATGGACTGAACCTTGGTATTTCGCCACAAAACAAGATACAGAAAAAATTCTGCAAAATACAGGATTTCAAAATATTCATGTCTACGTGGAAAATAAAGAAGTTAATCTTCAGAACAAAAAAAAATATCTTGTATTCATAAAAACAATTGTTCTTAGGCCATATTTAGAATATTTACCCAATGATGCACTAAAAAATAAATTTGCTAAAGCAGTAACACAGGAAATTGAAACAAATGTACAAGAATTACAATGGAAATTAGACTATGTTAGGTTAAACATTAATGCAAGAAAATAATCAACTTTTTGAAAAGATTTATCTAATATTCACTAATTCAAATAAAGAAAGATTTAATTTATTTAATTGTATTCAATATTTTCCTTTTGTTATTCATATTGGTAGACTGAAAATTTTCAACTACTTAACAGGAACCTAGTTATTTTTTTTAACTCAATTTAATGAAAATGATCCTTTAAATATTTTAGAAATAACAGTGAAAGTTGATCTTCGAAACATATAATATCTGTTAACATAGTTCACTTTCTCTTAAATATATAGATGTCCAACTGTATTAGTGATATAAAATATGAATATATTAGAAATAGAATTTCCATTTAAAATAGAAGCTAAAATATCAAAATATAATAACAAAGCTAATATTATGTATACAATTGCTGAACCGAATTATACTACCTGTATAAATAAAAAGGAAATATTAATAGAACAAATAAAATCTTGTGAAAATTTATTAAGATGTACAAATAATAAAAACGACATTGGAGCGATTGAAAACGAAATTTCTGAACTGAAGTTAGCTTTAGATGTACTAATCTAAACATCATAACAAGAATTATATACTAAATAAATAGATACGTATTATCAAGGTTTCAAAATAGAAATAGATCTCATCTTGATAATATTAAAATACATGTTTAATTTATCTTCTTATGCGTTTCAATTGGAGCAGTTCCATGCTTATAAGTAATCTGCAATTTATCACCTAGGTTATAAATACAGTTAGAAATTCCTCTTGGGTGATCTTGACTGTTAACAACACATTCATCATCGCTTTTACTGATTATTGTGACTTGTTCGGTAATTGTTTCTGGAAATAGATTTTGGATAGGAAAAATAAATAAGGCAAATACTACAAAAATTCCTATTATACTAATTCCAAATATAAAAGCGAGTTGTCTGGTAGATAGACCATGATTATCTTCAGAATCTATTTCATAGTTATATCCCATAATAACATTTTACTTTATTAAAATATAAAAGTATAACAGATATTGGTATATAGTGACTAACAAAATAAGATATTTACACTAATTAACTAACTTCAAAAAGAAAGGAAATATAATTTTTGACATTTTAAATTCTTATTCCCATACATTTTTGATTTGATTATTATTTAGAAAAAATTAAAATAAATAGAGATTGTCTAGATAACTCAAATGTATACCTATTTACCTTTCTAGGGATGACAGTGATATGGAAAAATATTTGTCTATTTATATTCTCTATTATGCATATTAAACGATAATATTGCTCAGTGGTATCTCATAAATTTAATCATACAACATAATTGAATTGCCATAGCCTGAATTACTTAATTGAAGGTAATTAAATAGAATAAATCCAGACTATGTCTATGAGAATTTCGCCAATGTTCATCCTATGATTTTGTGAGTTTAAAGATATGTTTTCAAGACCTACAAACTATACTATTGAATTTGCATTATGCATAATAAATTAGTTTTAGTAACAAAATAAGACAAAGGAGAATGTCTGATCATAACTCTTCTCCTAGTCTTACATTTGATGAAACATGTCATGGTTGAATTGTTTCTATGTTTGATATTCGTTCTTTCTGCAATAAAATGTTATTTGGGGCGAGCTATAATATTATATTATATACCTTGTTGTTGTATATAAAATTTAATAAAAAACCATAGTCCTCTACAAATGGAAAATGAATAAACCAAATCCAGGGTAGATCTATGGATAGCAATTTTTTGTAGAGGATTATAGTTTACCTATGGTTAGGAAGATTGTTTGGTGTTATGGTTATTTACGGTATATTACCGTACCCAAATATAAATAATTTTTTGTAAATAATTATTGTTATATTAGTAATTTATAATTACCAAGTGCTACTTGATTCGTGTATCAATTACTCTTCCGTCTAACTTTATGATATTTTCAATGATTATTGGTTTATTTCCGCCACCACCTGCTGCAGCTCTATTCAAACCACTTGTATTTTCTGTATCCCTTGTCACTGGTGTAGCGCCTATAGGTTCAAATTATATTCTTAATCAGTATAATTAATTAAAAAAATGTGGATGGATTAAGTTAATACAAGAGAAGGAATAGTAGGTGATTTTGGGTAATCCAGATCCTGCTGATCTTGATTATGTATTCTAGTAGGACTAACCTCCCCGTTCAGCAAAATCAAATATTGTTGAAGCCTCGACACAATCTATCGCGGGAAACAGATCCTCTTGAGCAAGACCCGCATCACTAATAATTTGGACTAGTTCTGTAGTTTTTTGATCATTTGAAATCTCTGGATTAGATAAAAATTCACAAAAAGATTCTAAGGTAAAACCGGATCTCTCAAGAGCATCTTCAAAATCATGTAATTGTTCGTCATTTAGATTATTAATAAAACAGTCTTCACAAGTTATTAGTGCTTCCTCCTCTTCTCCAACAACTGTATTGTTGTTATTATTTATACAAATGAATCTAAAATCATTGAATTCAGAAGCACCATTACCTGCAACCGAGTTTGGAGCAGTGTTACCTTCTACTGCTTCTGCTGCTAGACCACTATCAGCAAGAAACGGTGGAAATACATCAAGCTCTAATCCATTTACATTTACATTAATATTGTTACATTTAATTTTCTTAACAAAGTCGCTATTTTGAGATTTTATATGGTTATTATCTTTCGCATATGGTTGATATTTATCTTCAACATAATCAGCCATATCATTTACATATTGAACAGTTTCATCTGTTCCATATTTATCATAATCATGATGATCATAACTTGATGGTTGTGACTGGTGGTGTTGTTGCTTGTGATAATTATAATAATTTTCTCTAAAGTTATCGTCTTTATAAAATCTATCATACTGTGAATAATCTACACTGCCAGTAGTCATATCTGGATACAAATCTTGTGTTAAAGCCGTTGCGTTAGAATTTGTATTTATGCCATTACCAAACGGTACTAGCATGATCAATGAAAATACTGCTAACAAAAATATTTTTGCTTTATGCATATATTAACAAAGAATAAAAATTATATCTGAACTTTGTATAAAAGTAGGATAACATATTATTTGGACTAGAGTAGGGAATGATGATTGTTTTTATCATTCTTATATTATTTTAATTTATAATAATATTGTAAATTGTTTTTTAATATTGGATACTAACTTTGTATGATTAAAAT
>JALDXL010000222.1:0-4070 GCA_032155045.1 Nitrososphaerales archaeon | reverse complement strand
TAGCTTTATATTGAATGAGTGAAAATTATTTTCATCTTTGTCAAATATTTTAGTTGTTCAAAATATAGGATGTGAACATTTAGGTAATCTTTCCAGATTATTTGAATCCGATGGCTATAATATCTCGTTATTAAATTCTCAGAAAGATTTGATTCCCACTGATATTAACTCTTACTCTGGCATTATTATTTTAGGAGGCCCAATGTCAGTCTATGACAATTATGATTATTTGAAAGATCAGCAAAAACTAATAAAAAAAGCCGTAGATATGCAGATACCTACATTGGGAATATGTCTTGGTTCTCAATTGATTGCTGAAGCTCTTGGTGGAACAGTTTATCCTGGAAATCTAAAAGAAATAGGATGGTACAATGTTGAGATTACGGAGAATGGAAGTAGAGATATATTCAACGGAGTAAAATCTTTCAAAAATAAAGTTTTTCAATGGCATGGAGATACTTTTCGTCTTCCTGAATCTGCAATAATTTTAGCTAAATCAGATATCTATGTTCAAGCTTTCCGTATAAATAGTGCAATAGGAATTCAATTCCATATTGAGATAAACGAGTCTATGATCGAGGAATGGATAAAAATTTATTCAAAAGAAGTATTAGATTTAAAATCAGATAAAACAAATATCATGCCACAGAAAAAAAAACAAATCACGAATCTCTTCATATTGTGCAAGTTGGTATATAATAATTTTAAGGAAATGATACATGACTATGATCACAAATACAGCCAAAAAAATTGAAATAATTGTTGTATGGCAATTAAACCTCCCTCCTAATAACCTTTAAGCTATTCTTGACAAATATCTAATTTTGGCATATTTTTTGCAAATCAGATCCTAAATCTTCATTATCTTGACAATATCATCAATCAAAACAATTTATAAAATTAAGCTAAAAATAAATGATTTTTTTTTGTTAAATGATAATTAAAATTAATACAACGTTTTTCATAAATGTTAGACAGCGATATTTATATTTTTTTATATAGCTTATAAGATATTATTTATTTTTTTCTTGTCTTTGTTTCTATACTATACGAAAACCTGCTCAAATTAATCCAAATTTAATAGACATAATTTTTATGACTCAATATATCAAAAAAATTATATTAAAAAAAATGATATATGGAGATTAACAAATTTGTTAATTTGGGAATGGATTTAGCTGTGAATTTCTCATATAGAAAATAATCTGATTGAAAGTGGAATGTAATAGTTTAAAAACAAGAAAATGTTTTGGTTATTATTATCTAAGCAATGATACACAAAAATGTGATCTAGAACATGTATACAACTAGAAGCCATTCTTCTATTTTTATAATAAAACAATGAGAAATAAAATACTATTTGTAAACAGAGATGAATTGACCATAAGTTAAGAGTTTAGTTAACATATAAAAACATAAAATAAGACATACAATAATCCTATATAAACAAAAAAAAGGAATTAGAAGCTAATTCTGTGTTTGATTTGTTGTATGATTTGTCGGTCTGCTTTTTAATGTAAGTTGTTTATCTAGAGTTTCTCCATCTCTGTATACAGATAATGTAGCATTCTCATTTATCGATTTGTTTACATCTAAATATGATATCAAATCTTCCATCTTGATTACTGGTTTGTCATCTACTGCAATAATGAGGTCTCCGCCTCTCTTTTCGCCATATTGATTGATATTGCTACCATTTAAGCCAGCTAAATCTGCAGGACTGTCTTTGACTATGGTATCTATTAGAATGCCTTTTTGGGTTCTATCCAAATTTTCACGGTTGGCAAGATCTGCTGTTAAGGTGGCCCCGGTTATACCTAGCCATGGATGGGTATAGTTTTTGCCCTCCATCAATACGGGAATTATTCGTGATACAGTATTAGAAGGAACAGCTAAACCAATATTACCTGGAAAAATACCTGCGGTATTAATTCCTATGACTTCTCCTTTCATATTTAACAGAGGACCTCCAGAATTTCCAGGATTGATTAATGCATCAGTTTGAATAGCATTTGGTATTGAAAATCCTTTTTCGTCTATAGATAAGAGTCTACCTATCTGACTAATAATTCCTGTAGTCATTGAACTCTCCAATCCAAAGGGATGACCTATGGCTACTACCTGATCTCCAATTTTTAGTTCAGAGGAATTTCCAATTATTAATGATTTAGGTAAGTTAGTTACATTTTCATTAATCTTTATAACTGCTAAATCACTGAAAGGATCTGTTCCAGTAATATTTGCGGTATATCTATCTCCATTAAGAAAAGTTATATCAAGAATTTTTGCATTTTCAACAACATGATTATTTGTAACAATATATCCTGTATCGTTATAAATAAATCCTGTACCTAATGAAGTACTATTTTCTTGATCTGGACCTAATGGATCAGCAGGGGGTATTGTTTTTGTTACTTCAACTATTGATTTTTCTACCAATTCATAGAGCTCTTGTAAGGATAAATTTTTGCTGTTAGGTGTGTCAGTCATATTTTGAGCATTAGCTATTCCAAAAAAAGTACCACTGGCTATAAATATTAGCATTAAAGCAATAGTGCTACTATTGATATTGATTTTAATTTTTGACATCCAAACATTAGATAATTATGTTATTTCTATATATGTTTCTCTTAGAAAAAGTATTATAAAATATTTATTTTTTTGTAGTTATATTGAGAATATTCGTTAAAATCTAAAATTTCTTGAATTTAATAAATATAAGAGAAATAATTTTTATTATTTGTTAGCGTATAGTTTTAATAAATATAATATGCAAGTTGAATTTTCTAATATGGTAGAGAATAGAAAAAAATTTGATCTTATTGAAATATCTCTTGTATCATAGACATAACATATTATTTAATCTTTTTTTTACTTGAATTTGACCCTATTAGTTATCCTTATTAGTTGTATAGGTTAAAAAATGTTTGTAAAAATGAATTATAAGAATATTAAAATCTTGTCTTATTCAAATTTAGAAATATCATTATTCATTTTAATTGTTTCTGTTTTAGGATCATTTATACAAATTACTGGAGCAACATGGGATATAACTTCTCATTTATTAAATCAGCCAGAATCGTTTTTCACACCTTCACATACTATGCTTTATACAGGAATAGGACTAATAGTAATTTCTTCTGTAATTGGCTCATTTCTATTGAGAAAAAAGGAAATCAAACGATATGCATCTATTTCGTTATCTTTCAAATTATTGATAATTGGATCTTGTTTGTCTTTAATTGCAGGACCTTTTGATTATTCATGGCATCAAATTTTTGGATTTGATGGTCTTTTAAGTCCAACGCATATAACTTTAGCTACAGGAATGCTGATTAATTCCATCGCAGCCTTCATTGGATTGTATGGCATAATAAATAACATTTCATATTGGAAATCTGTGGGTAAGCTTTTTCTAATTCCTTGTCTCTCTTCGTTATGGTTTACATCAATTTGGTATGTTTTTATGTTCATTTTACCGTTTTCTGAATCTGAATTTTTTAACTTTAATTTAAACACATATGCAGCAACTTTGATAGCTAGCATTTTTCTTCCATTATTGAATTCTATTATGTTTCTATGTTCATCAAAGGTGTTTCATAATTTTTTAGGATATCCTTTTATAATAATCTCTTTATTAGTATTGGTAAATACTTTTACAACTATTCTTCCAACTGGATATTTGCTCTCTCCTTTTATTCCTTGGTATCTTATCATAGTATTGGGTGTATCTTTGCTTACAGATATAATATCGAATTCAAAATATATTAAAATTACAAATCAATCTAAAAATAATAAATTGATAGCTTCTTCTATTATTGGTGCGATCTTCTATTTCTTTAATTATCCTATGCTCGTATGGACATATGGAATTTTCCTGAATGGTAATTTAGAATCGTTAAATGATGTAATACCAACATTTCTTGATACTTTTGTGTCTGTAACTTTTATTACTATACCAGTAGGTGCCATTATGGGAATAATTGGATATTTTATATTCTCAAAGATAGAAAATTCTTTAAATGTTTTGGTTAACTACAAGAATAATCCTAAAGTTATGAAGTCTGACC
>JALDXL010000221.1:0-4081 GCA_032155045.1 Nitrososphaerales archaeon | reverse complement strand
AAAGATCTCTTTAAATCAAATAGTCAAATAAGAGATTATGATATATTTATAGAAAAAATAAATGATCATACTGGTTTCAATAAAAAAAACAATACCTTGAAAGATAAAATCCAACAAGAAAAAAAATTTCAGCTCGAAATTGCTAAAAAGATAGCACAAAATTTAGATAGATACGACTCTCCTCAAATAGGAACAGAATTAGACGATGCTAACAATAAAATTCAAAAACGTTTTCAAAAAATATCTGAGAAATTGAATGGAAAAATAAGAAAAAAATTAGGTGTTGTAATAAAAAATGAAAGAAAAAAAGAGAAATTACATCAATTACGAAAAGATTGTAAAAAACTTAGATATCATTTAGAATTAATTTCAGATCAAGATAAAGGTATTGAAAAAACCGTAGAACAATTAGACAGTATACAGGACCTTTTAGGGGAAATTCATGATTCTGATTCTACTTTGTCATATCTCGAACAACAAAAACAATCTCCAGTACTCAAAAATTTTATCGAACACGAATCAAGTCATAGAGATAATAAATATAATGAATTTACAAATCAGTATAAACATTATACTGAACCTAACGTGTCACTAATCTAAAATCAAAAGTTAAAAATTGAATTTTATAGATCTACTAAATACAGGCAAGTCTCCTCCTGAAGATATCAATGTAGTTATAGAGATACCAAAAGGAAGCAATTTAAAATATGAATATGATACAGATAATAATATTCTACAAATAGATAGAATTTTATCTGTTGAAATGGTTTATCCTTTTAACTATGGTTTTATACCAAAAACCATAGAGACCCTAGATAATAATTCTAATTTTGATAATTTAGATGCATTTGTCTTGTATATTGATTCTTTACATCCTTTGAGTGTTATCAATTGTATTCCCGTTGGTGTTATTTTAACGGAAGATCAAGATGGAATTGATTCTAAGATAATTGCTACACCTAACCCTAAAATTATGAAATGTAATAATGTTATGGACCTTAGTGTTATTAATCAATATCATCTAAATAAACTTAAACATTTTATTGAACATCACAAAGATCTTGAAAAAGATAAATTTGTCAAGATTAAGGAACTTGGAGATGGAACAATGGCTAAAAGTATAATCTTAGGTGCAATGGAGAATTATAAAAAATATAAAAAAAAATTAATTCGAAATATTCTGTTATAATAAAAAATCAAAGATATTATAGCTGCAATGAACCCTATTAAATGGAATTTTATTCTATCATTTAACCATCCCTAATTCTAGTTAATTTTTATTATTTTTATTATATTAAAGGAAAATCATTTAAAATTATAACTCTATAATTGTATATTAAATTTTTATTTTCTTTTTAAGAAAATAATATAAGCAAATACAAATGGTACTATTGCAAGAATATATGAAAAGTTTTCAAATTCTGAACCTAAACCTAAATGCAAAGTAAATTTTAATCCTAATACTAACCCTAAATATAAAGTAATTATTCCTGGAATTATACCAATTTTTATAAAGTAATGAGCTCTCATCTTGAATTTTTCAATATCTTTATAGGGATATTGTGTATGATGGTAAATGATAGGCATTACAAATAAAGATACAGCAAAAGTTATAGAATAAAGAGAAACCATAAGTATGATACTATCTATACCTGAAAATCCCTGTGGAGAATTTAACGAAATATTTAATAAAAAACCAAAGATGAATCCTGATATTGAGGTAAGAACACTGCTTTCTCTTAATACAGAATCATAATCTTGAATAATATCTTTTTTGATATCATCTTTCGATTTTTCATCCTTTGTCATTTCTTTATCTATAAGTTACAATGAAAGGATAAGAAAGTTTTCATAGCCTTTATTCTGAACAAACGCCAAGGATATTCAAAATACTGAAAAATATCCTTTGGAAATGTCTAATTTTAAGGTAAATTAGAAATTTATTCAGTCTAAATCTTCAAATTCCATAATAAAGTAATTAAATAATTTTAATCTCGTCAACAAATCCAAAAATTAGATTGAAGAATTTGCTCCGAAGACCATACTAATAAAACTGAGCTTAAATATTTATCGAAATAATGTAAAATTTTTAGTAGTTACGATATAGACGACTTTATATAAAATAATAAATATAAAGTCATGTTGAATTTGATTATTTTAAGACACGGTGATGCTGGCACACGAGTACCTGACCCTGTAAAAGATTATCAAAGACCATTAACTCAACCTGGAAAAAAAGAACTTGTGCAAGTAGCCAGATCGCTTAAAAAAATAAATGTCAAATTTGATTATATATTATCGAGTCCGTTATTAAGAGCAATTGAAACCGCTAAAATCGTTGCTGGGGAATATAATTTAATGGAAAAAATAGAACTATACGATGAATTAAAACCATCTGGAAACAAAGATACTCTGTATAAGAAATTAAAAAAATTAAATGTCGATTCGACTATCCTCATCGTAGGTCATGAGCCTTATCTTAGCAATATGATAAGTGATATTATATCAAATAATAGTTATAATGAAAATAGAATTAATATTATACTAAAAAAAGCTGGTTTATCAAAGATTAAAATAACTTCTACGGTCCCAAGACTGAAAGGGGAATTAAGCTGGTTGATTACGCCTAAAATTCTAAAACAAATAAAATAGGATTATAATATTTAGTTATATATAGAATATATAGTATTTGTAATATATATTGTTATTTCACTGTAACTATTAGTACACTACAGATCTATATCTTGTATATGAAAAATATTAAAATTCATAGACTAATTATATAGCCAATTGATTGGAACTTTTCATACTTCGTCATGGGGAAGCATCCAAAAAACTGGATAGAGCTGGTGGCTCGCTTACATATACTGGGATTTCTGAAATTAAAAGCTTAGCAAATTCCATAAAGACATTGGGAATAAAAATTAATTTAATATTAACTAGCCCAATTTTTGCATGTAAACAATCTTCAGATATAATTAATGACGTATTTGATAACAAAATTGCAATAGTAGTTTGTAATGATTTAAAACCAGAGGGCAATTTTTTATATTTTTATAATGAGGTAATAAAGTACAAAGATGTATCAACTATCCTCATCGTAGGTCATGAGCCTTATCTTAGCAATATGATAAGTGATATTATATCAAATAATAGTTATAATGAAAATAGAATTAATATTATACTAAAAAAAGCTGGTTTATCAAAGATTAAAATAACTTCTACGGTCCCAAGACTGAAAGGGGAATTAAGCTGGTTGATTACGCCTAAAATTCTTAAGAAGGTAACCAAACCTTCTAAAATCACAGGTAAATAAAATGAAAGCGTCAATAATAGATTTAGGATATAATTCTATAAAATTAGTTAATTATAACATTCTTCAAAAAAATAAAAAATATAGAGCATATTATGATAAATCTATACGAGTACAACTCGGAGAAGGAATGCATAAAGAAAATATACTTCAGCCACCTGCAATTGAACGTACTATAGAAAGTATAAAATATTTTAATGAAATAATCAGTACTGAATCAATCGACCATGTCATACCATTTGCAACTAGTGCGGTACGAGAAGCTGAAAACAAAAAAATATTTCTTAAAAAAGTAGAAGAACAAACAGGTCTTAAATTTAAAATACTATCAACAGAACAAGAAGCATTTTATTCTTATTTGGGAGCTCTGAATTCGTTGTGTATATCAAATTGTTTGTTCTTTGATCTTGGTGGGGGTAGCCTAGAACTAGTTTATGCTGAAAATTTTAAAATAAAAAAAATGGTTTCGCTACCATTAGGGTCACTAAAACTAACTCAATTGTTCTCTAGTAATGGAGAAAAAAACAGAACTAAAGAATCGGTTGAAGATAGGTATTCAAAACTACAGAATTATTTATTAGATTATTTACCAACTCGAAAAGATTTAGGAATAAAAATGGATTCTGTTACTTTGGTAGGAGTAGGGGGAACTTTAAGAGCATTAGCCAGGTATGATCAGCTAATCAAAGAATATCCATTAAAAAAATTACAAAACTACAATTTAAAATATTCTTCTCTTTCAGTAATAAAAGATCATTTGTTGAGTAT
>JALDXL010000220.1:0-4107 GCA_032155045.1 Nitrososphaerales archaeon | reverse complement strand
ATGTCCTATTTCTAACAAATGTTATTACCATAACATGTTAATAGAGGAACTCACAGCTATAGAATTATCGTTAACTTAACGGAGCCTAGCAATATACATTTGAAGGTTAAGTTGAGAATATTATTATCTGTCAAATCGTCTAATTAACCCTTATTGATAAAATAAGATGATAAAAATGCGATAAAAACTTTTGCAATATTAAAAGATGTAGTTACTATTTTCTAAATTAAGTGTTATTTAGATATGGAATACCTATAAAAGACAAATTTTTGATTTTAAATAGAAATTTTCATATTTAAATTGTAGGATTACAATCATTCAAAATAATAGTTTACATTCTCTAATTAATATTTTTAATTTATATACAAAAGATACTAATTAATAAATGAATGTCTCGAGAGAATTGTAATAATAATAACAACCAACATAAGGACAATTCAAATAATAATAAAATTCCAAACTCAAATCAATATACATTTGATTCCTCAGAAGATGTTAAAGAAATAATGACAGGTAGAAGTGGAGAAGGGGAAGGCGAAGGAACACCTTATCCTGACTCGGATAAACACTTTATAAAAGATATCAAAAAAGTTATCAAAAAATGAAAAGACTGATGAATAAAAGTAAATAGATAACCTAAGGAATACTATCATGTACTATTTTTTGGTTTAAAACTATCTTAACCTGAATTACCTTCTCATGAAATTTATTATAGTTGATAATTAACTCAGTAATTTAGATTTTGATTAATTTTGATAGTTATGATTTCTAAATAAGCTTCTTCTGTTTATTAACGATTTACATTTTGTTATATTCAAAATTAATACACAATTTAACATTCAATAAACCATTCAGAAATTAATACATGGAAGATACAATTTGGTATAAAAATAATTTGATCTGTGTAATGTGTTAATGGAAAATTAAATTATGACTAAGAATTACTAACTGATATCTTACGTCTTAAAGATGAACAGCTAACTGGACATATATGGCGGGAAAACAAAATTAACATTTGTTCTTGAGTTATTGAGAAGAAATTTAACGTAAAAGATATATTTCGGAACCCAAATTCAATTTAATAATATTTGAATCTATATTTCTAAAAAAAATAATTTTGATTAAATTAGCAATGAGACCAGTCTTTTAAGAGTAGCCTATAGACCAGGTACATTTACGTATTAACGAGTAATAACAATAGTTAATATACCAAATTTAGTGTTGCTTTTTGGTTCCAAGTTTATGCTAAATTATGTTTATGTGATATTATTAATTTGATAATATATATTGTAATAAGATTAAAGCACTAATAGTGACTAAAAAAAGTTGAGCATACAATTGTTTTGAGGGATTTAAAAGGATTAGGAAACAAAATGATTAAATATTTATCTTTTGTATCGTCACATAGGTAGAAAAATGATAGCAAAAAAGAACTCTAAACCTAAAAAAGAAACAACTAAGGAAACTAAAGAAATTAAGCCAGCTAGTGTAGCCAAAGAAACAAAATCAGTTCCTTTAACTGTAGAATTAAATATTCTTAAAGTACTCATAAATGAACGCCCTCTTATTCCATTACTGAGAGTTTTAAAGAAAAACAAAGAATTGCATACTAGAGAATTGCTTATAACTATGGGAAGTTGGGGTTATGGACAATCTCTGATGAAAAGAGCTACAAATTTAGGACTTATTGAAAGAAAAGTAAAGAAAGAAAAATCAAGAGGTAGAGGAAAACCAAGAATATATAACGCTTTGACTAACAAAGGACGAGAAGTTGTTAAATTAGCAGATAGAATAGGCTACGAAAAATAATCTTTTTCTAATCCAATCCTATATTTTTATTTTTCAATATTAAAGTAAACTTACGATAATAGAAATAGAATATCACTCTTGATAAATATAATCTGCGATACCAGTTTTCTAATGGTTTTAGTCACAAAACCTACCAAACTTTTGGATAATATCACAATTAATTATGGAAAAATTAATTTTTTGATTCCTGATGTAGTGATTGAAGAACTAAATAATATAAAAAAAACAAAATCTTATAAAACATCGCAAATGGCCAAAACTGTTTTAGAACTTACTGCAAAATTTCAAGTCGTAACCACAAAAAAATCAAAATATCCAGACGATAGCCTAGTTGATTATGCCAGTTCTAATAATTGTGCCATTGCAACTATAGATAAAAATTTAATCAAACGATCACTTTCTGAAAGAATTATAGTGTTTTCCTTAAAAAATAATATAGTAATTAGAATATAATAATCAACAAATTTAAATTTGTATTAAAATTATAAATTTTTATGTCGATAGTTAATAATATAAAAATCCATTGGTTGGGACATGACGGCTTTAAAATAATCACAGACGATAACAGAGTAATATATATTGATCCGTATAAATTATCTAAAGAAAATCACAAAAAAAATGATGCCGAGTTGATATTAATTTCACATAATCATTTTGATCATCTTAGCATCGAAGATATACGTCATGTTGTAAATGACAATACAAAGATAATAGCAGCATTGGAATGCAAAGAAAAATTAAGCCAAGAAGGATTTACAAATGTAAAAAATGTTGAACCAGGACAGGTAACTCACGAAACCAGCCTTAAAATCGAAGCTGTTCATGCTTACAATATTGATAAAAATTTTCATCCAAAAGATGATAAAAAAATTGGTTTTATAATAACTTGTAATAATACTCGAATATATCATGCAGGGGATACAGACAAAATATCTGAAATGGACAGATATGTCCCCGATATTGCTTTAGTACCAGTTTCAGGTGTATATGTAATGACAGCTGAAGAATCAGCAGATTGTGTTAATAACTTGCTTAAACCTACAATAATGGCTATTCCTATGCACTACGGTTCAATAGTTGGTACTGTTGAAGATGCATTGAAATTTAAAAAACTTGTCCATACATGCAAGGTCGAAATATTGAATCAAGAATAACAAATATTTTTTTATTTATTGAAATATCTTGATATTATATGTAATATAAAGAATCATAATTTCAACAATTAACAAGAAATTTTTTTTACCTCATAGTCGTTTAGTAATAAAATCGAAAAATTGTTAGTTTAAACAATATCGTTAATATGTTGATATCACCATCATATTATTGAGGATGTTAATCAGACAATATTCTTGAATAATTTTCTGAAGTACTAATTTATAAAATTACAATGTTAATATTTTCAAGAAAAAAATAAACTAAATAAGATAACAAATTGCAGCTAAATAAATGCTAGATTTATTTATTTGGGCTAAATGCACTAAATGACATATCTATTGTAATAATCTATTAATTTAATAAGAAAACACGATATATATCAGTTAATATAGACTAAGTATAGTATCAGCTAAAGAGGCTAAATTTTTTGGAGTTAAGCATACATAATAGAAATTTAATACCTATTAATTTATCAAAAAGATTTTGAATCAAAATAAAATAATTTCCTGATAATTTGCTTATAAACTAGTATGAGTGATTTTTCAAAATTGAAAATAATTCCTCTACTCAAAATTTCATTTTTAATAACTAGGATTGAACGTTTTACAATTTTTATTTTTATTTTTTAATTTTTTGGATAGAATACGAAATTCGGAGTTATGGTAAATAAATGATTCAATTATTATCAAGGTACCTGGTTATGTTTCAGAATAAAATTAAGATACGGTGCATTGCATTTTAATCTAAAATAATAAAATCTAAATAAAAAAAACATTTTTGAAATTAGTGAAGAAATTCTTCTAAATTTAGTAAATTTTATGATTGTTGTTATTATCGTCTGTAAACAAAATCCTTCTCTTCAGATACATAGGATTTATCTATAAATTTTCTATATGAACCGAAGATATATGTAAGAGAATAAAAATTAATGATTATGGTTAAAACTGAATCTTCTCATATTTTGAAGACAGATAGTAAAGCTCCTCTCTTCAATTTAATTGGAGTTGATGGAAAAATGTATTCTTTAAACGAATTTAATAGCAAAAGTATTTTAGTAATTTTTATTTGTAATCATTGTCCTTTTGTCAAGGCGATCATCAAAGACCTTGTTAATTTACAAAATAAATTTGATGTAAATGACTT
>JALDXL010000219.1:0-4114 GCA_032155045.1 Nitrososphaerales archaeon | reverse complement strand
TGTGCTATATCTTTACCTATTCCTAATTGTTCAGCTTGTTGTTGAATCTGCTGTGCTATACCTTCACCCTCTGCTGCTTGTGAAGCGGATTGTCCTATCTGCTGTGCTATATCTTCACCTATTCCTAATTGTTCAGCTTGCTGTTGAATCTTTTGTTCAATATCTTCAAAAATTGTTCCATATGATGTTTTTAGGATACTAGACGGTGTAATAACAGAAAGTGCCAGTACTGCAAACATTCCAAGACATAGAAAAATCTTACCGATTTTCATATTTATTTCAGTAAAACTTTAACAGTATTGTAATATATAAGACTTGTCTGTTATAATTTTAAAATAGTTTTATCCTATTTCAATAAACCTAAAAAAATTTAAAACATTAACTAAAAATGAAGAGAAATCGGAAAATTTCAATATAATCTAATTTTATTAGAGATATAATAGAATATCTCTTGCTATATTTTTAATTTGGATTGATAGATTATTTGGCTCTTATTAAGATATTATTCTCCTGTTCTCTGAACTGAATAATGAAATCCGTCTTGTAAATGAGATATTCTGAAACTTTTAATTCCAATTCCAAACAGAAACATGACTTTTTTTCTCAACAAATAATCAATATCTTAGAAGTATTATGTATGCTGATATCAAATATAGATAAAGAGAATATATAATTACTATAACGATATTCTGTTTGTTTCAAATCTAATTTACATGTAAGAATAGAAATAAGACTTTCATAGCTATCGAGTTATCATTAACTTAACGGAGCCGTATATTGAGTTAATATTCTTCTTAGGTCAGTAGTTTCTTAAAAAATCACTGAAATTAAGGAAATTTTTATGATTATTTCTTTTTTAATTTAGATATGCAAATAATATTAAAGTTAAATTGTAAAAATTAATCTAAGTACAATTAAACATTAGCTTAAATCTTCGAACATGATATTTTTAAAAAAATACTCAAGTTAGTAGGTTTTCCAGACAATGAACATGTTTAGATTTGGGTGAATTAACTTGCCTACTAACCAGAAATTAGATTCACTTGTTGAAATCGTTCTCATTGTTAACAGTATTCTTTCATAGTAGTATTTAGGATCATAATATATATAATTTATTGGAAACATGTAAAAAAATAAGATAATATGTATAATTTGTATATTATTTAAAATAATAAATATTGTTAAAAACCAATAAGATAATAAAATTTGACGAGTATCAATTTTAGTATAATACATTATATTCTATGCAATAGATACATACTATTAATTTTTTTTGCATCAATACATTAAATTATATTCTTCATCATATATTATATTATATTAATTACAAAGCTATTGTTACACCTCATTAACAAATAGTTTGTAAAAAAATCATTTGAATTCCTTCCACCAAAAGATATTAGAGTTGGTAGGCGTCTTGTGTGGCTTTTAATAAATTGCCCTACCAACTCTACAATTATTATGAATTAGAATAACATAGAATTATATTTATTTTATTTTTATGAAATCAGGAATTAAAAAAATTTTAAGAGAATACCAAGTATTATCATATTATTATAGACAATAAAACAATCGTGAATTTCAAATTAACGGTCAGTAATAATGTTGAAAATTATATTTAAGATAAGTTATTACATGTAATTGTTTTGCATGTTATTATAAAAATAATAATTTTGTAATTCTTTCAGTAAGGAATATAACATGTATAATTTTCACATTCTTTTATGTTTATACATGTTTGTAATCAAATATATATGTTATTTTATAATATTATTTCTATGAATTTAAAAATTCATTCAATAAAAAACCAATTCTCAATTATTGCATTAGCTTTAATTGTTGCTGGAATTCCAACATTATTTGAAAATGTATTAGCACAACAAAATGGACTAGGTGAACAACAACAACAACAACAACAACAAAACAATAGTACAGACTTGTTACAAGGGCAAAGAGCTGGAGAATATACAACAGATAATGGTATTTCTACAGATAATGCTGGATCTAGTAAGGAGGAATAAAATTAAGTTTCAAAAAATTCTTTATATTCAATAATTCTAATTTTTAGAATTTCACCAGATTAAATTCTGTCATATCATTATTTTATTTAATTATTATAATAGACACAAACTATTTTATTGTCTATTTAGTATTTTTATTAAATTAAGAATTAATTTTCTGTTTAAATTAGTAACTACTTGATTTTCCGCATAGAATATTATTCTATTGATTCATCTCAAAATTTTGTAAGAATTTGTTTAAAATAAATATAAAATTGGAATAAGGAATTGCTGTTTTTGAGTTGTATATAAAGTAATTAGGATTGCTATTAAATCAGAATACAAAGATGTAGGTTAAATCTCTTTCTGATTATTAGAAAGTTTACAAAATAAAATTTTTAATTCGAATTAGTAATTCAATTGATTATAACAATAACAATAACAATAACAATAACAATAATATTTTATTAACAAAAAAAATTTTTAATTAATCTAGTGATGTACTAATAACCAATTCTTCGTTTTCATTATTCTCTAACTTTTTATAAATATCAAGAATGTGATTGAGACAACCATAATGTAGTATTGGTTCTTCAAAGTCTCGACCGTTGTTTCTATATTCATTTACACATGCTCTTGAAGGCTTTTCTCCGCATACTTCACACGAGTTATTTTCTAATTCATAATCTAACAACATTTTTATTTTTCTCACTTCATTATTCTAATATACGCAAAATTGATATTAAAATATTGAGTATCAATGTATTTAATAATCGAGTTTAGAAACTTGTAGTATTATCAAAAACTTGTTAAACTATAAACAAATCTACCAACAACTAGGAGATACTAAAAAACCATATTTTTCACAATATTCAGCTGTCGTTGAAGATAAACCAGTTAAAGAGTCATGGATAACAATGAAAAATAGAATACCAATAAAAAATATGCTGAAACCACTAAATAACCATTTTAATGCTCTTTTAATATTATTTATCTCAACCACAAGCGACGACATCATTATCATTTAAGAGTAATTTTTGTTCTATATAATTTTTATAATAGACACATTTTTCAAATAATTAGTGTAGTATTTGCACATAAATTGTTAATATAGATAATTTAAAAACTTTGTAATTATCAAAAAACATAGAAAATTAAAATCCTCCGGAGAATGAATGAAATCATGGCATTGTAGAAAATCATTCTCCGGAAGACTGTGCTTCGTTTTCTGTTTAGAGTAGAAATAGAAATTCTTTATTGTTTATTAAGATTTGAGATAATTTTTGTCATAACTAGATTTAACTAAAATATTGAATAAATTTTAATTCTATTTATTGTCTTGATTGCTATTGATACTTTTACCACGAACACAGTCTATACACCAAATTTCAGGCTTTGGTATACCCTCAATATTTCTCCTTATTTCTATCCAAACAGATAATTCTGAACCACAATTTTTACAAGTTCCATCATAATCAGGTGTTGTCATCTATTGATAATCCACTATATTCTATAAAATGGTTAATAGAAAGGAAACGAGATATAGAACCTCATCAGAGACAGAAAGACAAGGAAAGACAATTTTCAGCATTTGAGTAGATATTAACAAACCTCCAGAGAATGATTGGTATCTACTACCGTGCATTAGTTCAATCTCACCCTATGTGTTTGCCAGCTGGAGGTTTGTTATTTAAATATTTTTTATTGGTATAATTAGATTCAATATTCATTTATTATATGTTAAGAAATCTTCTCATAGAGAAATTAACTTAGGAATTCGTTGTTCTCAAATGAGAAAATAACTCTAGAGAATGAGGATTAAATTTTAAGATATGGTCATTTTCTTGAATATATGTCTGAGATTTATCATTGCTTGGTTTTAGTGAATAGATCTTTATAAAAATGATATAAATTGATCATCATAGTCTGGTAGCTGGAAAAGGAGTGGGCTAGTGAGCACTCTTTCTTTACCAGACTATGACTTATTATGACAGATGTCCCATAAGGGTCCGAATTAATCTTTAATTAGTATCAATATATTTATCAATTTACGTAATTCTCATTCTATATTTGGAATATGTTATTTAGAAATGTATAAAATTGTCATAGTCTGA
>JALDXL010000218.1:0-4129 GCA_032155045.1 Nitrososphaerales archaeon | reverse complement strand
AATCAGTATATGCCCAGAAAAATGATAATGATGATGACGATGATAAAGATAAGGACGATGATGACAAAAAGGAAAAAGAGAAGCTGGTAGTTAAAGCCAGTATTGATTTAAGAAATATAGATAAGAATAATACCAAGTTCATACGGCTCATAGGTTTTATTAATGGTGAAGAGGTCAAACAAGATATCCATATCTCTTCGATAGACAAAACTCAGAATAAACTAAATGTAGATTTAAAAGTAAATAAAGAAAATGATATAGTCGAAGCTGGTACACCAGATGAATTCTTTGTATGTGCATATCAGGTAGGTGATGTAATGAAAAATTACAATGCCTTTGCACCATTTGACTGTAATGAAGGTGATATATTGAGTACAAGTAAGCCTACACAAATTCGTTTGTTCCAATCAGGATCACATGTATATGAAAAAAGCCAAGCAGTATATGGAGCAAACGTGAATAACACAGGACTTGGTTCAAATAACGACAAGGTTCAAATAAAAATTTATGCTCCACTATCAGATAAAAAAGGTACCGACAAGTTAGTAATTGCTGCAATGATAAAGGGTCAGATACAATCTCAAGTTATAGACGATGTACAAGCGGAACTTGATAAAAGTGACAGTAATACAATACAAAGAACATTTACATTTGATAGAAAAACAGATATCGGTTTGATACAAATAGGAGATAGATACCATGCTTGTGTGGCTAGTGAAGACTTGAGACCACCAGAAGGTTCTGAATGTGAAAAAAGGGTAATTAAACATCTTGACAAAGCCAATGCGTTGCCTGCTAGATAGATAGATAGATAAAAAACAAAACTAGCAAAAAATACAATACCTCGAATTTTGAATCATAAATAGAATATTTTTAATTTCATTTCAAAAATTTTTGTATTTTTATGTTTCAGATAATAAAACACAAACTATATAAGCAAATGAAACTTTGTTATAGTACTTGGCTATGGCTGAGAAACTAAAATTTGTTGTTCATGGTAAAAAAGAAGGGGATAAATTTGTATTAGAAGGTATTACAAATTATATATTACAAAATCTTGATTCTTTCGATGATAAAACTATAATAGTAACTTTTGAACTTCCTATAACTAAAACTATAACATCAGATAGTGGTAAATTATATAATTGATAAAGTCTGCCAATATTTAAGAATACGTTTTTTGATATTGTTATAATCGTCAAAAGTTGCTGGATATAGACTTTCAATAATTATCAATATTCGAATCTAAAACAAAATCAACGTTTTTTTATCAAAATCATTTGTTATTAAAGCGAAATTCCCAATTTATGTAAAAAAATTACCAACCCTAATGATGTACATAGATTTTTTAAGGCACTACTGCTACATCGTATTGATTTCTAATGATAAAATTTGAAAGAATTCTAAAGATAAACAATTAGTTATGTTTTCGAGAATATTTTGTATTCTGTCTCACTTTTGGTTTGAAAAAAATATTCTAATATTTTGATTCGAATTCTCTTGCCCTTATCAAATTACTATAATTAAATATATTGTTTTGTGCATAACTGGTTATTTTTAGATTTAATTAGTTTTAGTTTATATATAATAAAATTATTTCATTTCTATTTCAATTCCTTATCAGTAGTTTATTAATAACAAAATTTAGATTTTATCTATAAAATTAAAATTAGTTATTTTTTTAGATAAATAGAAATTAAATAAAAAATTTTGTGTAATTATCCTAACGAAAGTTTTTTTTCTATTTCTTTGTAGACATTTCTGATAGTAACTTCTGATACCCCAGCTGCATCCGCAATGACAGTTTGTGTGACAGACCTTTGTCTAGTCGTATCATCACTTTTCGGTACAGATAGATAAATGACTGCTCCTACTACTCCCATGGGATCTTTTCCTGCACTCAAGCCTGCTTCTTGGACTTTTTTCATTAAAAGTAAGGCTTGACGTATATTTTTCTCTTCTACTTTAGCCTTTTTTCCTATTTTCTCCACATACTGATAAAGACTTATTCGTGGTATCTGTTTTCCAAGATACAAAACAATCTGTCGATATACTCTAGAAGTTTCTCTGTATTTTTCATTATTAATTAAAGTTATTTCTCTTAATGTTCTAGGTATGCCAAATTCCCGGCAAGCAATATATAATGATGCACCTAAAACTGTATTTACTTTTCTTCCACGGACTAGCCCGGCTTCTTGAACCTTCCTGTAAATATAGGCTGTTTTTTCTATTACCGCATTAGTTAAACCAAGCTTATCCTTTAGCGAGTCTAATTGTCTAAATGCACGTCCTAAGTTTCGAGCTGATTTATTTATTTGAGATCGTTTATCTTGAAATTTCATCTTATTTAGACGGGTCATCATCATGGAGTTGATAACATTCCCACTCGCATCCCTGTTTGAGTTACCTATTTTTGTTGTTAGACCTTGATCGTAAAGTGTAAGAGAAGAAGGATTACCATTTCTTGTATCACTTGCATAATTTTCAAAATTATACCACGTCTTTCGGGTGTCTTCCAGGTCCCTTACAATAACCATACCGCATCTATTACAAATAATCTCTCCAGATTCGACATCGGTTATCGTTTTAGATTCGTTGGGATCACATATTTCACATTGAATTATGGATTGCATATTTTTATTTTTGTATTTATTATAATAATAGTCAAACAAATATATAAATCTTATACTATAATCTATAAAATTTGGATAAGCAGGAATAATATCATACAATAATTTATACCATAATAACTGATTCTAATAGGTTTAAATTCGTTTTTCTAGTTATTTGATAAATTTTACGTAATGATCTGCCTTAAATTCATGGATCGATGTCTATATTAGAATATTATTAAAACATGATTTAACATATCAATAAAATAGTCAGCCTATTTCCTTCCATTCATACACATTTTATAATCATATATTAATAGCCAATGTTCATGAATTTTTCACATAATTTGAAGTTTGATAATGATTGGTAAATCTATAATCATATCATTTAATTTTAATAATTAAGAAAAAAATATTTGTCAAATAATTCTCATCTATAATTTATCTAAATATAGTATTTTGATCTAAAATTAGAACTGTTAGAAAATGATAAATTTCCTTCCTTGTTGAACGATGCAAACAACGTCAACCTCTAAATTTAATTCTTTGAGATTACTTAACATTATATAGACAAAAATTGCCGTTATCGACAGAATCTTTAATTAAATACTGCTTCACTTAGGTTATGCTTGATTGTTTCTATAATTTTAGGTAAGGTTATTGGTTTCTTTATTATCTCTAGATTGAGAGTATTATTGACTATATCGTCGAATGCAGTTATCAAGACCATCTTAATTTTTGGATTTATGGCGTAGACAAGATCAGCTAATTGACAACCACTCATTTGAGGCATTTTGTAATCTATTAGGAGTAATTGAATTTGATCGGGACATTCGCTAATGTAATCGATTAAGAATAACGGATTGGTAAAACCTACAACAAAGTAACCATTCATACGTATTATCTCTGTAAACAAAGTAACTATATCTTCTTCATTATCAACCACTGCTACTGTTGCTGAAGATAAATCCATTTATTTTATAACTTTGTGAGGACTACATAGTATTTATTGGTAATGAAACTGAACTAGTGAATAATAATAATGAAATTGATTGTATACAGAATTCGATTTTTTGCTATCGTCATTTTCTAAACCATTAGAAAATTAATATATTTTTATTAATATTTCGAAATTATTAAAGTATATCTGATTCCATAATCTATTTAGAGATTTTATAATTTTCAATTCACAAAGATATTTACTTCAAAAACTTCTTTTATTTAATTTTCACTATCTATTACTTTTATCGATTATTTTGAGTTTGTCATTTTTTGTTACTTTCTTTTTTATCTTTTTAATATTTTTCGATTATTTGAAGGTTCTTTTTATTTTATATTCTGATCTATTTTTGTTCGATTAATGTATTCAATAAGTTCATTTTCTATCAACACAGTAAGATATTCTTTTAACTGCTGGTAATTCACAAAAGCTTTATACATAATTTCTGTCCATTTAGCTCCGCCGTTAGCTGAATCGAGTACCATAGCAATAATTTCAATTCTTTCTTGAATATTTC
>JALDXL010000217.1:0-4141 GCA_032155045.1 Nitrososphaerales archaeon | reverse complement strand
TCGGAGTTGGAAAGAACTAGTATCCTGAGTTATATTGCGACAGGATTAGGTGCATCTGCTATAATACTAGTGGGAGTTATGCAGAGAATAAAGAAGAACTAATAATACTAACAACGAGATTTTTCCATCTTTTTAAAGTAAGTAAATTTTCATTTTATTTTTGTAGATCTTTTGTACTCAATTTATAGTATTTTTTAACAATAATAGAATTAGCTGCTATTAAATAATAATTTGTATAGGTTATTCTACGATATTATTATGTTTTTTGTATTTACATATACTATTATTTTTGCATTTTACTATCTTGCCATTACTTTCATCTTTATTCCTTTTTTTGGATTAAGTGTGATCCCAGGATCTAATTTGATTTTTTGATTTGGAACTAATTGCATTTTCCAATACTTCATCACAGTAGACAGTAACAAAATTCCTTCCTGCCATGCAAATGATTCTCCTATACAGCCTCTAATTCCACCTCCAAATGGGAAATATGCAAATCTAGGCAAATTTCGTTTAAATTCTTCAGTCCACCTATCTGGATTATAAATTTGAGGCTCATCATAGTATTTTGAATTATGATGCATTACATATTGACTCATCAGTATAGTAGATCCTTTCGGAATGATATATTCTCCTAATGAATAAGGAATTTCAACAAATCTTCCGAGAGTCCAGACGGGAGGATAAACTCTCATAGATTCTCTAAATACTTTTTCCGTGTATTTCAGTTTAGGTATATCTTTGAAAGAAGGTATTTTATTTCCTCTGAGGATAGTGTTTATTTCGTGATATATCTTTTTTTCTATATCTGGATTTTGTGTAAGCAAATAAAATGTCCATGTTAAAGCATTAGCAGTTGTTTCATGGCCTGCAATTAGAAAGGTAATGATCTGATCGCGTAGTTGAACATCTGACAGACTTTCGATATTTGTTGTCTTGTCTTTATCTTGTTTGGTGTTCGGGGTTGTGTTATACATTAATCTCGTTAACAAATCCTGAGATAGAGCTTCTACATCCTTTTCATTTTTGATATGATCTTGATTTTGTTTTTCTTTATCGTTTTGTACACTATTATCAGAATAATTTGATTGTATCATCATACTTCTTCTTTCAGATATTATCTTGTATACGATAGAATCAAGCACTTTAATTGCACTGCGACTTTGTGCTACTTTAGGAAGAATTGGAATGTGATCCAAAACTTGTCCTATAGGATGTTGTAACCTTTTCATATAATTTTTAGAGATGTCAAGTGATTTCGAAATCTTGTCTGCTTCCTGAGATTCAATATCGTAACTCATTACAGACTTGCATATTATACTGAGTGTTACTCGCATCATTTCGTCATGAATGTCTAGAATACTTCCATCACTCCAATTATGGCACATATTATAGGCATATTGACTCATTATCTCATCATAAGACGCAATCATTTTTGGGAGAAAAACTGGTTGGATAATCTTTCTCTGATTTCTATGATATTCTCCCTCACTTGTCACTAATCCTTCCCCAAGAACACGTTTTGCAGTTTGAAGACGTGGTCCTTTTTTAAAGTTACCATGATCATAAATTAAAATTCTTTCAATATAATCAGGATTATTTATTAAATAAACATGTTGTGGTCCCATTTTAAAATAAGAGATTTCTCCATACTTTTTTGCAATTTCGGTTAATGTTTTAAGGGGATCTTTAATGAATTGGTTCAGTATCTTTGTTGGAAGTATCGAGGAAGGACCAGGTGGAAAATTTAAATCCATCACTTTACTACCTTTCATTATTAAACTAATTAATTGGACAGAGATATATCATTTAAGATTCATTTGTCCATCTAAACTTACCTTCTACTATGAAGATAGTTCTGTTTGAGAGGATAAAATTGTATTAAATACATTATTATAATTAATATAATTTTAATTCAAGGTTTAGAAAGAGAAATTTAACTACAATAATAGTTCAATTTGTATTTCAAAATATCTTCAAAAAATGAAATAAAGTTAAATCAGGTAGGCGATTCTTTGACCTTACCAAAAAATGTTTTTACTTTTTTTGTAAACATATAGTAAATTATTAATCCATATATTATTACTGAAATTATATGAATTAAATCTTCACTACTTACAAGAGTAATAATTGCGAATATTATTGCAATTATGCTGATTATGAGCGCAATTGCTCTTGCCCATGCTTTTCCCTTTAATAGACCCCATGAAACGATCAAACTTGCTATTCCTTCAGCTACTAAGACTAAACCACCAATCGTAATGAGCAAGCCTAATTGACTAGTCGCAATGTCAGAATCAAAGCTGATTATTGGACCGAGAAATAAAGGAGTAAGTCCGGTAAATAAGAGTATTATGCCACCAATTATCATTAATATAGCTATTACAGTAATTCCTGTTGGACGTTGAGTCACATAACAACTATATTATAGTTTAATTTAATCTTTACTTTAACAATATATTTAATTTTAGTAAATACTAAAAACTAAATATTATTTTATATTCATTCATCTAATCATATCCTATAATTACTGTGAATGTTCACATTAATGTATAATAAAATGTACTTCTTTTGTTGGACAGAAAAGATTTTGAAATTGTCTCTTTTGCAGGTAATAAACTCAATTATTACTAGAATCTACTGCCTCATTATACAAATTATTTGATTTAAAAAAAGAAAAATATTATTTCGAAGGTTAATTTCATTAAAGTATTATTGTTTGAGTAATGGTAATTTCAAATTTGATTATATGAAATAATATAATTAATGTAAAAATAAAAAACTATTTATTCTATTATAATTGAGTCGGATATAATGTTAAGTAAAGAGTATCTATTCTCTTTTTTTATTATTGCAGTATTTTTTGTTATCTTTTCACTAAATAACGAAATTATTGCTCAAATTGAATTTACTAATGATACCAATAGTACAGATAATAGTTTTGTAAATACGATGCCTAATTATGATCAAGGAAGCAATGTTGAATACTACGATTACAATACTAATAGTTCCGCATTCGATGCAATGCCTAATTATGATCAAGGAAGCAATGTTGAATACTACGATTACAATACTAATAGTTCCGCATTCGACGAATCCATGAATAGGATGGATGATTTTTTCAGTGGAAACGTGGACAACTACCAACAACCATTCAGTGGAGAGAATGATATCTTAGCAAAGTTTGGAGAAAGCCTATCAAATAGTATATTTAATGATACTTCAATTTTTGGAGTATTAGGTTATAGTTTAATAGATAATGTAAAGGTAATAGGAGCTCAAATAATTGATAATAGTTCAATTAAAGTTACTTTAGGATACAACAATAAAAATACATCTTCTGCTTCTCCATCAGTAACCATAGTTGCTCATAAACTTGATATTAATTTAAACGACATGGCCTCTTTTCTATCCTCTGCTATAGCAGGTAGTAATGACATGATGATGATGATGCCTTCTAGCCAATCACTTCCGTTTGATAATAATATGCCTGTTTTTGATATGGTTAGTAATTTTAAGATAGGCAGCAATATAGCAGAATCTGGGTGGTCGTCTCCTCACGATGTAAGTATAAAAGTTAAAAATGGGGGATTGACTCAACAAAATGGATCTGACGTATCAATCATACTAATTGAGCTCATTCCCCAAGGATAAAAATATCTATTTATTTATTTTTTTGTCCGAACTGACATAAAATAAAATAGATTGTTATATCGATTTCATTTTATACATAAATGAAACTTAGAATTATCTTCATTATAATGACTAAAAATTTAAAAATTAATAATTCTGCTCCTCTATAGTTAGAAACAACATAACAATTTTTTTGATATTGACCGAGTCTTATTCATAGGTTATCAATAGTAAGGTAATCTTATCATTAACTTGGCTAACTAAAATAAAATATATGCAAAGTATCATAATAATTTTTTGATGAACAAAATAATGCTAAACAAATAAGACAATACTAGTAAGTAAAATATAAAATAGTCTATTGTTGATTCTTGCTATTTTGTCTAATATGTTATCGATCGCAAGAATGAGAAATGATTTTGTATAGTTGTTTTAACTTCTGTAATCCAATCACACTTCACACCATGTTTATGATGATGTTTTTCTACTGCCTCTTTGTTTGGTGCTT
>JALDXL010000216.1:0-4188 GCA_032155045.1 Nitrososphaerales archaeon | reverse complement strand
AAGTGTTACCCATGTTGGTAAGTGAATCTGTTACCTATCTATGGAAGTACAACAACTAATCACCCTTTAATGTCCCATTTTGATTGAATATTTAAGTATCCAATTGCTTTAACAATTTCAGTCATAGTTTTGTAAACATCTATTGTTTAATTTTCGATTAATATACAAAATAATCTTGTAATTTAAAGTTAAGATATATATTGCAAAAAATATTTTTGTTTTGCAGTTTGATATACACATATCTGTTCAAGTCTTGCCAGACATTGGGCAATATGTTAAAACATATATATTTACAAGTACTAATAAACATTATTTCTGCTACTGATCTTATTCTTGATACATTGTTTTTCGAGTTTATCAATCAGTAAGTTATTAAAGGCATATGTAAACCTCTAATTGTTTTGTAACCTCCAAATTTGTTAAGTGTATACTTTTGCATTTCCAAATTTTCTTGTCTTCTTATTATCTCCAATTTTTCTAATCTTCTAATATCATTTCATTTTAGATAAAAGAAATGCATTTTATTTTAACTTATAAATTCTGGTTAGCACTATTTACATTAAAGTTGTAAATGTTTAATAATTGAATAACATATTTACAGATATGAATAAGGTAGAAAATAGTCAATGGATAGATTTGGTGTCAGAGCTTTTTGATAGATTAACTGGTAAAGGGGCAGTTGTAGAATACAATTTTGACAATTTTACTATAGATATACCTAAATCTACTGGTCCAAATAATACAGATCTTGGTAGTGCCAAATGGATACTAAATGGAAAGTTAATAATTAAAGGTGAAACTCATAAGGTGGATCATAATTGAGCATAATATAAAATACATATCTGTGACAATGACAAAATGATAAAAGATTATCAATATCAGATGTCAGGTTCATTAAAAATAAGTGTGAACAATAATCCAAAATTTAAATTAGAATTTGACAAAAAAAGGGTTGTCGTGGATGTTTTATTGTTGTCTGATATAACTCATTATAATTGTAATTTTAGAATTTCTAGAAGATTGAAAAATATAAAGAAATTGGTGGATATCATTGCTGAATATGGATTAACTATAATTATCTCGAGAAATAATACTGAGGTAGCCATTTTAGGAAAAGAAGCAAAACCAAAATTTTCTAAATATATCACTAATAATAAATATATCGAAATAAGGAATTTAAAAGAGCTAAGAAAATTAGGCAAATTATTATTGAATACGAATTTCTGATTAGTTGAAAATAAAAAATTGTAGAACCTCTGACCTTTAGCCTTTAGAATAGCATTGCCGCCTGAGAGAATAGGTGGATCAAAGAAGGTGTATCAGATATTAGGTCGAATGGTCGGGCATTTTTGAAGATATGGAATAAAGCCCAAATGCTGATGACAGTTTAAAGAGTAATGGAACGTTAAGAGAACGTGTAAATTTTCAAAGTCGGAACAACCATAAAAGTGCTATTGCAGAATGCAACGCATCTACTACACTTTGTAAAACCCCATCAAGCGTTTGATGGAGAAACACCAGCGAAAAAGCCGGTTAAACAAAATAATAAAAATAAACTACTAAAATTGCAGAATTCTTCTATTAAATAAATTCGTTGAATCCTTTTTGTAAATAATAAAACCAAGAATAAACGAATAGATTTGTTCTGAAATTAACTTAAACGATTATTTTAAATGGAAAATCAAACTCGTTAATCCTTCTGGATCTTTTCTCTCATGTAATTAGAAAAATCTCTAGATACCAAATCACAAATATTTTGAAATTTGCAAATGATATATCAAATTTACAATCACAATACTCAAATCTCAAAAAAGAAGTTAACAAACTACAACAACAAATAATTGATTATAATTTAAGAGCAGGATCCAAAGTATCGCCGCCTTAATTCATGGACCCGTAGGTAGGTGGTAGTACCTAGGATTTAACCATTCTATGAAACATGCATAATTAAGAGAACGAACATCCTCCATATAGTTTGGGAGTATTTTGACAGCTCTAAACCCAATATCCAATTCGAATGTCAAAACAAGATCTCTTAATTCCCTTTTCATCACCTTCTCAGCGTATTCATACACAGACAACTTGTTTGCGTGTTCAGTGTAATTGAATAACCTTCCTCCTCCTATCATTCTCCTCAGATTTAAATTAAATACTAATTCTTTCCACCTGTCAATAATCATGCTTCCAATACCTTCATGTCTGTGTTTTGGATGGGTGGATATATCTGCTAGATATAATGTGTCTCCATTTGGAATATGGGTTGTAAATAAACCGTCAGCAGTAATCTCTTTCCATGTGTGTTCTGCGTACTCAGGATTGAGGGTGACTATAAAAGTACTGGCGGACCCGACTATAGTACCGTCTGGTTCAACGGCAACAAATTGCCCTTTCGGAAAAATGTTAAGATGACTTTCAAGCTCTTCTGAACGCCATATATTTCCGTAAGGAGCAAGATATGGATAGGATTGCTTCTGCAAATCCACTATTTTAGAAATGTCTTGTTTATTCGTGTTTCTAACTATAACTCCTAAATCACGCGGATGTAATAAATCTGACATATATACGTATATTCATAATTACTACCTTGAAATGTATTTAAATTTGTATTATTTTTTTTTCTTATATGTATTAGATCATGTTTTATCTTAATGTCGTAAGTTTTATGCTAGCGTGTGACAGTATCTTAGGTGTCACACGCTGAAAGTAAATTTACCACAGACGGAGGGTCGCTTGAGTTACAAATTTGTTACTAGTATCTATAATATTCAAGATGAATTGTCTGAAATCAAGAAATTTTTGTTGTCCATCCAAGTTCATCCGCCTTACGTTGCAATTGATGATGAACTAATAATAAATTTGTCAATTAGATCTTCAATATTTTCATGTAAATCATTATACGTAATGGATCATATAGAGAAAAATCTATTATTTAACTGCATTCAGCTATCTTCTATTAAGATCTTTCCTAGAATTTTGTTAACCTTGATTTTTGAGATATATTATAAATAAATAATCCGAAGAATCAAGCAAATATTGAATTTGTTAGTATTCAAGGAGATTAGTTACAATAACGAGAACAACAAATTGTTAAAACAAATTTTAGATATTTATTCGACTTATTTTCCTCCTCAAGAAACCATACCTTTGGAAAAAATTATTTCAACGATACAAAAAGATGATAATTATCATGTTGTTGCAGCATTACAAGATGAAACAGTAATAGGTTTTTCATTACTATATTTATTTCCATCATTGAAATTTGGATTATTAGGTTATATGGCAGTTTTAAAGGAATGGGAAGGAAAACGAATAGGAACTAAACTTTTCAACTTTACCTTCAAGATATTTAGTTCAAAAATTTCTGACGGGATTGCACTTTTGATGGAAATCCAAAAGGATAATGTACAAAATATTAAAGAAAATGAGATTAGAAAAAGAAGGATTAAATTTTATAAAAATTTGGGTTGCAAATTTCTTCATGGCATTAACTACTTGCTTCCATCGCAAATTGGTGGCCAGCCAGAAGAGATGTACCTGATGATTAAACCTATAAAAAATATAAATTCATTATCAAGATACAATGTTATTAAATTTGTCAATGCCATTTATTCAAAAATTGATGATTATAAAACTGATAATTTGATTGATAAAGTATTTTATAACTCACAGGATCCTGTTTATATTCGCGGTTAGATAAAAAATGGAGAATATTGTTGTTGATTCTTTAGCTTTGGTGACAGCTCTTGTGGCTATACGAGTATCCTTATACACTTATTACAAAACTTATGATTTCTATAGATATCAAGAACTAGACAACATGTACATGAGGATTCTAGAAATCGGAATAGAGCATACTATCCTTGTACGAAGAATAATGATTGTGATCTAGACTATGTATACAATTGGATCAAATTATTCATTTATTTATATAATGCAAAAACAAGAAATAACTTTCTATTCAAAATTGGAGGTGAGGTAAGCTAAAGTTAACAGGGCCGAATGAGCGATTAGAAAAATTAGCAATTACAAGATTCTGATTAATAAATAAACCTACAAAAATATAATGAAATTCAATAATCTTTACAATCCTAATTTTAGTATTATATCTACATTAGAAAAAAAATTAAATTGGTTCTTTTACTTACCAATACATATACCGCTTGGATTTGATGTCATACAGTTATTTTG
>JALDXL010000215.1:0-4196 GCA_032155045.1 Nitrososphaerales archaeon | reverse complement strand
ATGAAATTCTATCAAAAAAATAACTATAAACATAAGCTATATTTATTTAAAAAAACTTTCTGAAAATAATTGCATAATGAATATTAATATGTATACTAGTATGTTTTTCTTAATTTTTCTTATTTTAAATATATCTAAAAATAGATTTCAAAAAATAAGTATTAAATTTTAATAATATGCAACTTAAACAAACATATACTAGCAAACAATCTTATTCTTTAATCTTTAATGAAAGAATGTTAGGTAACTATTTAAGTATCTATTGTTAAGACTATTAGTTCAATCAATGAAAACAACATCTGAAACTGGAATTTCCAAAGGTATAAGAATTTTGCAGATAATAATTGGGGTTATTGCCATAGCTCTTTCAATTCTAGTAATAGCAAATCCTGGATTTGGTATTGAATTTCTTGTATTTCTACTCTCACTTACATTACTAGTAGTAGGAATTGAAAGAGTATCTATTAGCTTTTTACCTTATATTAGAAAATCATCCACTAGAATTAGTAATATTATACTAGGCGGGTTAGCAATTGTATTAGCAATCATAGTCATAGCTTTTCCCATTTTTGCAGTAGGATTATTGGTTACTTTACTTGCTCTAGGTCTTTTATTTATAGGAATTGCGAGAATAGTTCATGGAGTTACAAATAAGGACACCTCAAAATGGTCAAGGATATTTCTTATTGCAGTAGGAATAATATCTATAGGTGTCTCAATTATGGTATTTGTAAATCCGGTAGTAGGTATAGTCATATTGACATTCATCTTGGCAATTAACCTTCTGATAATAGGAATAGAGAGTATTGTACACGGTGCTTCAGGTAAAAAGAACATAGCAGGCTCTGAATTATCTACATCTACTTCCAAGTGACAAGAAACGAGAAATAGAATTATTTTCTATTATCGTTCTTATTCTTCTAAACTATTATTTATGATTTAACTTTCGTAAAGTTTATTTTTTATAAAAAAATAATAAAGAAATTTAAACTAAGTTTTTAAAAATATAGTGGATGAATGAGCTTAACATTAGATAGCCAACAAAAATAATGGTAGAGAACGAGAAACGATAAATAATTATTTTTTGCATGAGTTTTGTTGTGGAATCTAGAAAATTTCTTTCTTTTTATTAATTCTCATTATTATGGTATCAATATATATTTATACATAAATATATACGATTTTGACTAATATTTAGTATTGCCTATTTATTAGATATATAATATCGTAAACGAGTATGAAATTTTAAATTATACTTACTTTATCTTGTTAAGTATTTTCATATAATTTCAGCTTTCTAATTATTTCTACTCCTTACTATTACGTTTATAGGATATTTAGGTTTGGTGAATCCCCCAAGTCTTTTTGGTTCGAAACTTATACCTTTTTCTGTTAAATTGATTGTCCATCTCTGAAAAATAGTTGCCAGAGCTAGAACTCCCTCTTGAACTGCAAATGTTTCCCCAATACAAGATCTAATTCCTCCACCAAAAGGAAAATACGCAAATCGTGGCAACTTGAAGAGAAATTCTTTTGTCCATCTTTCAGGTATAAATTTATTTGGATCCGCATAGTATTTTGGACTATTATGCATTGCGTATTGACTCATGAAAATAACTGAATTGCTTGGTATTAAATATTCGCCAATTTTATATTCTTCATTTGTCATTCTTGATAATGCCCATACTGAAGGTCTTATTCTGAGAGTCTCTTTAAAAATTTTTTCGGTAAATTCTAACTTTGGTAAATCATCGGCAGTAGGTAATCTTCCTCCAATTACAGAATCTAATTCTTTCTGTAGTGTATTTTGAATATTCTGATGAGTAGCAAGATAAGCCAAAGACCATGTTAATGCAGTAGATGTAGTATCATGAGCAGCAAATAGAAATATCATTACTTCATCTCTAATCTGTTTTTCAGGTAATCCAATATCTCCGCTTTCAGGATCTCTTGCTTTCATGAGATGCGATATTAGGTTTGGCTTTTCAGGATTGGTTTTTTTAATATGATCCATAAGAGTATAAATTTTTTGATTTAAAAAATCTAGTGAATCTTGAAATTTGTTCTGTTTTTTATCATCAGTATCTATTGATTTATCTGATAATACGTTCTCAACAGGTTCATGGATTTGAGTAAATGACTCTAAAATATTTGTGAATGCATCACTAACCTTTGTAAATGTTTCTCTATCTCTAAAATTGATTCCAAAAAGTGATTCAGTCATAACTCCCATAGCTAACATAGTCATCTCTTGTAACACATCAATTGTAGCACCTTCTTGCCAATTATCTGATATATGTTTTATATTATCGACCATAATACTGTCATAAGATTTTATTGACTTTGGCAAAAATAAAGGTTGTATAATTTTTCTATGTTGTCTATGTGACTCTCCCTCATTTAGTAATAAACCATTACCTAAAAAAGGTCTTAATTCTGCTGCTCTTGTTTTAGAAAATAATTTCGAATCTCTAGTAAAAATTTGTTCTATATAATCAGGATTGCTTAAAATATACACATCTTTTTGTTGTAATTTAATGTAAATAATATCACCATAGTTTTGTATCATCTCCATTAGGAAATTGAATGGATTTTCGTTAACTTTCTCCATAAATTCCGAAAAAGAGATTTGAGGTCCTGGAGGAAGTGTATTGTTTGTCAATAAGACTGAAATTCTATATTGCTTTATAAAAATTACTTTTTTAAAACTTGTTTTTTGTAAACTTGGTAATTTTTATAAATAATATAAATAAACAGAGGATATCATTTCTTATGTGGAGGTACATTTATAGTAATTTTAGTTATTTGTTTGCAATCTTATAAATTCATAAATTTAAATTGTTTCCACTACTTTAATTTCTTTATACATGCAACTTCTGTATAAACCTCTAATAAAGATCTTTTTTATTTGACTATTCTAAATAAAAAAATAATCTAATATTTATATAACTAAATAAATCCTAATTGGAAAGTTGAATTCTTAAATTTTCAACTTTCCAATATTCAAGGAAATATTTCAGAAAGGTTCAAGTATCTCTCTTGTATCGCACTTAAAGATGTGGAATTATTCTTGGAAGTAGAAATAAATTCACTTCCGATTTTAATAATTGCCATACTTGCCTGTTTTAAATTCTTTATACGATTCCTTTGGATCATTTGAACTAGCAATATTTTGTGCTAGTACATAATTAAAGTATAGTAATAAAATTGAAATACTCATAATTGTCAAAAATACCAGAATATATTTTACATAGCCATCGAATTTCATTATCTTGCAAATTAAATACTTGTATTTATTTTCGACGATTTTTAATTTTATGAATGAATACTTAAGATTTTCATTTCAGACTTAAATTTGATTTTAGAAATATTATGTTATAAATAAATTAGTCAAAAGCTTCTATAGAAACGTTAAAATCCAATTTACTGATATTTTCGATTATTTTAAATGAACATCACAATAAAAATTATCTAGAGTATTATTCCCCTATTTCTTGGATTTGAGGTATTGATATATAATATGATGAGAAATTTTAATATCATTTAGTAAATATTATTTCAAATAAATTAGACATAAAGAATTTACTACTGCTAAAATTCAGATAGATATCAAAAATTAAAAATACTAGAAAGTTTATAATAAAATTTTGGAAAATTTTATTAACTAGAATTTGAAATACTATCGAAATTACCAGAAAAATTGTTCCTTAAAACTACAAACGCATAATTTAAGCTCTCGTATATATTTCATTTAATATATAATCACAGTACCTTCTTTTAACATACAAAAGATATGAGTATAGATAATGATATTTTCTTTGTATCCATTATTGAATATTTATAAAATAACTAATAAAATTAAGATAAAGTATAATTAGTATTGGAAGAACTTTTGTTTTCAGCTTTTGACTTTATAGTATTTTCGATAAAAGGCGCTTGATCCTGAAGAGATTGGGCTTCCTTTGCTGTTTCATTATCTGATATTACAGAGGTCTCTTCGTCATCTTCAGCAGAAGAGGGAATTGTCGGTTCTGATTCTGTAAATGTTTCATTTGTAGCTACTGAACTTAACCCATAAACCTCTTGACTCAATACTGAATATTGGTTAATTGAAAAAACAATGGTGATTGAATATACTAAGGATAATAAAGAAATAATAGAGAATAATATTGCCATTTTCATAATATGTAAAAATC
>JALDXL010000214.1:0-4240 GCA_032155045.1 Nitrososphaerales archaeon | reverse complement strand
AGAGCCGATTCTAACATATAATCGTAAATGTATTGTTATTTAAAAAATATAAAATATATCTAGATTCATCTGAATTATTTTTCCTCTTTATTGATATCAGATGCTAGTTTAATTGATTTCCTTATACTATCAATCTGAATATCCTTACTTCTTGTAATTAATTTCAAAAAAGAAGGATTTGCATTTTTTCCTAATGTAATCGCATTTTCATTTTTATTAAGTATGAATAAAGTTAATTCATTTTCTGAAAGTTTATGAGCAAATTCTTTAGCATCCTTAATAATATTTAAAAAATTGACCTTCTTGTCTTTTACAGTTCCTATAGGAATCTGAAAAAAAGCTGGATCCATTACATCTAGTTTTATATTTTTATCTATACTTTCAATTAGTAAAGAATCGTTATTTTTAACTGAAATTTTTATAGTTCCATTAATATAACTTAACCCTTTAACTAATGTATCTATAATGAAATCATTAATATATGATGTTTTCATGTATTTTTGAAAATCTTCATCAATTTTTTTTAAACTTCTGTGATCAATATTTAAATATAATTCAGATCCATCGTATTTTTCTATATGGGATTTCGAGATCTTGTATCTATGATTATTTACATCATCTATAACAAGAATATGATCCTTATAATTAGCAACTACATTTCCTAATGAAATATTATCTTTTGAGCGTACATTTTTTGTTGATTTTAATATATTATCCCAATCTGGCAATAAGAAATCATCCATTAATTTTACTTAGATATTGCTTCAGCTTTTATTATCAATCTACCATTTATTGTCCACTTAGCAGACCCTAACTCTTTTCCTCCTGGTCCGGCAGCTCTTGGTATGTCTACTATAAGATTATCGAATTCATATGTTACTACTGCCTCTTTTCCTGTTAATCGATCAAAAAGTGCACTAATTAAGTCTACCCATTGAGTAGATTTAGAATTCATATTTTCGAGATTCTCCTGATTATGATCTATATTACTATTTAATTGGCCCATATTTTTTTATATATAACATGTTATATAAAAATTATATTTAAAAATATCTCTAGTCAATTATAAAAATGACAATATATCGATTTTATAATGACACATTATTAAAATTCTTACACAATGTTTATTCTGTATTGAATATGAATAGATTCACCTTATTTCCTTACAATTTTTTTAAATGATTTAAATTTTAATATATATTAGCTATTCTTGATTTAGATGTTATATCTTTCTAATAAGGTATTTATTTGAATTATAAATCCTGTAATATCTCTATTAAAAATTATTATGTTACTTGTTCTATAAACCATTCTTTAAATTTTTTAATTGCGTATTTTTCAGAATCTTTAATAAACGAAGGATCATTTAATTTCCATTGTTCTTGAGGAATCAAATCAAAAAATTCTTGCATACCTAAAGTAAATAAAATACGTAAATCTTTTGCATTATGATGTATTCCATAACGGGAAATAATTTTTCCAATTCTACTAAATGAATCATCATAATTTCTTTGAATTCCAGGAATCTCAAAAGTTTCATCTAATATTGAAGATATTTTTTGTAAATCGTCTTTTAATGTTATCATAATATAACTCTGAGCAATACAAAATTATTTAATTTTTTATAAAAGTTTTTCTGATGATTAAAATGATATATGGTATACTATTTTAGAACTAGGTTACTACAAATAAATTCGGATATTCATATATACATATTATTTTTTAAAATACGAAATTCTAATAAATATCCACGTTTCGCATTAATCATAATAAATTATAACATAGAAAAAGAAATACCATAACCTACCAAGTGATAAACACAGTGATATCAAAGTAGGCCATGATATTCGATTTATGGATTTATGACTTATTCTTGATTTGACATATTATACACTAGAAGATTTGATTAACTTTGTTAATTAACAAAAATTCTTAGATATTAAAAAGTCATAGGTCTGATAGCAATAGATCAGAATCAGTCATGACTCGAACAAAATTCTGTCTTTAGCATAACAGACTATGATAAAATATTATTTATTAATTTTGAGATGATTTATTGGATTTTATTCATAGCCTTTTCAACCGGATGAGGTCCTATGATTTTATGGATATAATGAAGATCACGACTTGTCTAAATGATGTACATAAATTTGTTAATGATATTATGTAATGATTAGGAGGAGGGGGGATACAGTAAATGTATAATTTTCAATTTTTATATCTTTATCGATTATCGTTTTTCATTATAAATACTTAATATTATATATTATTTATCAATTTGACTGAGAAATTTTAATTTATCAGGTATGTCGTTTTTTTGTCTATTATTTTTCTTTGTATAATTATAATTAAAAATATAAAATAATTTTTCTAAAACTTTTCTATAAAATACTGATCTTGAGTTGCTACTAAATAAGCCCAGGATTTGAGGGATTGATTTCCTCGTGTTGTAATATTGCATTCTCCAATTATTAGTTTTTAAAAATATTTTGCACTTGTATATAGTATAAACAATATTCTTTTATGATAGTATGTAATTAATGATTCATAAATCTCTGTCAGTGTGGTTGATTGTGTTGAAGGGACAATTATCCTTTAACATTTCACAACATATATTAATCTTAATTTTTATATAAAATATTGATTATATGTTTAACAGCATATTTATTTCATTTAATAATCTGATTGAGAATTTTTAATATAATATCGAGAAATATATTTTTCATAAAACAAGTTATACGAAGATATCGAATCGATATGAAAAAACAACCTACTAATTGTTTTTCTCTATTAGCGAAAACATGTGAAAAGATTGGATCAACCTCTAAAAAAAATGAGAAAATAGAAATCATTTCTGCGTATATATCGGATCTAGATGAAATTTCTTTGTCTATTGCAGTTAGATTTTTATCAGGAAGGGTATTTCCTGCAGGATCAAATCTAACACTCAATATAGGATTTACTATCATTATGCAATCGCTTTCAGAAATAGCAATATTAGACATGAAGGAAATACAAAATATTCATCTAAAATATGGGGATATCGGTGCAATAGCAGAATACGCAGTATCTAAAAAACACATCGTTTCTCTTTTTAATCAACAATATGATTTAGATTTAAGTTTCTTATATGATCAATTTAAGAAAATAGCAAATATTAGTGGTTCTGGTTCAAATAGAATTAAAAAGGAAATATTAAAAGGATTGTTGATTGCTTGTTCTCCACTTGAATCTAAATATCTTATTAAAATTATCACTGGTGAAATGCGGATTGGTTCTGTCGAAAATCTCGTTGAAATTGCAATTTCTAAATCATTTGGTAAGGAACTAAAACTTGTAAGAGATACTACGCTTATTTCTGGAGATATTTCACAAACAGCAGTATTAGCACAAAAAAATTTGCTTCATAGTGTAACAATGAAGCCATTTGTTCCAGTAAGCTTTATGTTGGCAGATGTTATGTTCAGTGCAGAAGAGATAATAAACTATTATAATAAAGCTTTAATTTGCGAATATAAATACGATGGAATAAGATTACAGTTACATAAATTTAATGAACAAGTTCGACTTTTTTCTCGCAATTTTGTAGATATGACATATGCATTTCCTGAATTAGTGAAAGCTGCAATAGAGACTAAAATAAAAACAACAAATACCATGCTATCTCATCAGGTAGATTTTATTATAGATGGCGAATTAATAGCCTTTAAAAACAATAAACCATTACATTTTCAAGAGCTTCAGAAACGTCTTAGAAGAAAAAAAGTGACTAATAGCATTATAACTGAAGTTCCTATATGTTTTATTATATATGATATAGTGTTTTTCAAGAATAACCAAATAATAAAGAAATCACTGATAAATAGAAAGGATATTTTATCTACATTATCATTTAAAGAACCAATAATTAACTCAAATTATAAAATTGTGGAATCAATAGATGAAGTAATTGCAATATTCAATGAAAGCAAAGATATCGGACATGAAGGATTGGTAGTAAAGGATCCATCATCTCATTATCATCCAGGAAAAAGGGGCAGATATTGGATGAAGTTAAAAAAAGAACTAGATACAATTGATGTAGTAATTGTTGTTGCAGAATACGGTCACGGAAAAAGAGCAGGCGTATTATCAGATTATACATTTGCAGTAATAGGTGAAAATAATAATTATAAATACAATAATGATAATAATTTTTCTGAAAGAAATATTAGTTTAAAAACTATTGGAAAAGCATATT
>JALDXL010000213.1:0-4242 GCA_032155045.1 Nitrososphaerales archaeon | reverse complement strand
TACCAACAACAAAAATTTTTTTTGCGTTCATCTTTATTATAAAAATTGATAATATTTTATCAATAAAATAAATATAATTTGATAGTCAGTCATAATATTTTTTTATATATATGCAATAATTGCTTGTATCAGATATATCAAGTAAATAAAATAAAAGATTAAAAATTAGTATTAGAAATTATATTTCTAGTTGTTTTTTTTGTTTCTTGATATATTATTTCCCCAATACGATCACTTATCCCTAATATTGCCGAGACATGAGAAGGCCCACAATCTAGTATTTTTTCAACTGTAAAACCTGATCTCTGCAAAATTTCTTTTAATCCTTGTGCGATGTCTATAAACTCTAGTCGTTCATCTTTCCATTTTGATATATTTAACGACGATGGTGGTGAAGAGAGTGGAAATAATTGTATATTATAGTCTTTTGCCAATGCTATTTTATAATAAGGATCATTATCATCCCTATCATATTCATTATTTCTCTTCATTATTTATTAATTGATTACATACTATCTATAGATTAAAGTAATTCAAGCATGAATAATAATACTAAAAACAAACTTACAAAGTTTTTATTTAAAAATAAAATAGATGGTTTTATCTTATTCCATATTTCTTATTTCTGTAAAAGCTTTAAGAGTTATCTCTAACTTGTTCTCTTTTCCACCCATTCCCGAAACGGCACCAACAATTTTAATTCTATCTCCTACATTCAAATTTGAAATTTTTGGACTTTGATCTCTCCATCCCGTTAACCTTATTTCTCCAGTATCGTCTCCAATAAGTGTCTCGCTAACAACTACATCCTCACCACTTTTGGTAGTAACGTTCGTAGTATTAGGAGGTTGTAAAACAATCGCCTCAACTATATATGGTTTATCAGAAATTTCAATATTTTTTATTTTAGTTTCCATTTCTGTTTCTTCTGGAAACGCATTTTCGTATGTTTCAGCTCTCACTTTCCTTATGTATGAACTTTCGTTAGTAAAATAAATAACATTTCCAAATATTTTATTTGGTATTCCTTCAATAATTATCCCGGGATTTATTTTTTCATGTATTACGTGGGGATCTATTACTACAGAAAGAATATTTTGATTTTCTTTATCAATAGCCAAAAAATTCTCATACATTGAATTTTCAAATTCGCTTCCCTTTGAGAGAACTTTCAAGACTACTACTTTTCCTCCATCAAACTCTTCTGATGTTGATTTTGTTTGTTGCATTTCAATAATTGTTCCTTCATCTCCGTGAATTTCAAATTCTTCATTGCTGTACTGAGGATTTCCTTGTTTCACCTTCACACCTATCAATTTAACCTTTGATCCTTGAGTAAAAATATCTGGAATTCTATCCTCGTCTATATTCCATATTATTGCGCGTAAAGTCTTTGTTTGACTTTCATTGGATATAGAAATATGAAGAGATTTTCCCGGTTCATTTCTAAAATTAACATAACGAGAAATTCTAGGATTAGATCCTATAATTCCAGTTACCAGAATATTATCGACTGGTTCCTTTATTTCATCTATTGTTTTTGCAATTGAGTCTAGAGAAGGAATTCCCAAATTATCATTAGAATCATTGTCAGCAGTACTACTTTTTTCGATTATTCCTTTCGAACCTAAATTTATAAGAGGTTTATTATCAAATCCAGATTTTGTATACCCATGAGAGATTTTTATCAAATCACCAGGTTTTAAATCGTTATCTTCAGGAAAACTAACATGCTGGTCCCATAAACGAATTTTAATAGACGAGTCTTTATCATAAATTGTTAAAGTTCTGTTTTGAACTTCCTCATTTGTATCCCTCCTAGCATATCTTCTGATTGGAAAAATAGTAAGTATCCGTGAAGTTAAATTTACGTCATTTGCACCTATATATAGATCCTTTATAGATGACTGGACAGTTTGGTTATTATCAAAAGATACTCCTAGATCTGCTGCAACTAGAAAAAGCGCTCCCTGATCTGTAAGATAGCCAGCTCCTATTTTTCTCTTTTTTTCATCAATCAGTTCTCTTACCTCTTCAGCACTAATATCCGATTTCTTTTGGAGCACAATTTCTATCATTTTCTTAAAGTCCAAAGACAATACAGTTATTACCCTCTAGCTAGTAATATTATAATTATCCTTCCTATATGTTTTCCATAATTTTTCACACTTTTCTTGTATTAGTTCAATTTTATTTCTAAATTTAATAGTTAAATTTGATATATTTTATTTTTGTTAGAGTCTTATTTTATCTGGTTAAACGAGGGGTTCAAGGTTTATTACAAAGAATAAAAAATATACTGTTAATAATATTCTGATTTATTGAAAAACAGTAAAATACCAAAAAATGTTATATAATAATATCATATACTTAACATAAATAACTCTCTTATAGTCTATTCTCTTTTAAGAATGTTAGACACTGTCTACAGAAAAATCAATGGAAGTCACTGTTGAAAGTGTGGTATTAGCTGACTTGTGCAAGATAGCTTGTACCAAATCATAAACGATGGGTAACGAGGGGCCAATCTATGTGGCCCCTCGTAAATTTAAATTCATTAAATTTATTCTATAAAAAATCAATTAGTAATATTTTTTGTAAAATATAAAATGAAAATAAACTTAGATAATATCAATAAGAATTATTAAGATTGTAATATAGATTACCGATGTTTAGTTAGTTCATGCCTGTTGAGATTAACAATAATAACAATCAAAAATCTTATTGTATTTCTGTTAAGAATCTTGTTAAAACCTACGGATCTGCTAATTCAAAAAAAAATGTAATAGATGATATTTCTTTTGATATAGATTATGGAACTGTTTTTGGATTCTTAGGCCCAAATGGTGCTGGAAAAACTACAACAATAAAAATTCTAACTGGAATTTTACAACCTACGAAAGGATCCATAAAAATTCTTGATAAAGATATATTCAAAAATAATAACTTTAATGAAGTCAAAAAAAGAATAGGTGTAATTACACAAAATCCTAGTTTCGAATCCAATCTTACTGTTGAACGATCCATGGAATTATATGGTTTTCTCTGGGGATTGGGTGGAAATAAAAATAAGGATAAGGTAAGGGAACTATTAGATATATTTGAATTAACATCTCTTAAAGATACACGTAATGAAGATTTATCCATTGGTCAAAGACGTCGTGTTCAGATTGCAAGAGAATTTTTACATGAAATGGATCTTTTATTCTTAGATGAGCCTACAGTTGGATTAGATCCCCGTGCTAGAAGAAATCTTTTAAATTATATAAAAAAACAGGTAGAGCTTGGTCTAACAGTTTTCTTTACAACACATATTATGGAAGAAGTAGAATATTTGTGTGACCAGATATGTATTATTAATAAAGGAAAAATTATAGAGTTTAATACACCTCATCTTTTGAAACAAAAATATGGATCAACAAAAAAGATCGATATTACATTACATCCTCCAGTTTCAAAGAATATATACGATTATTTTCAAAAACTCTCTTCAAATTCGATTGATGTTGAGAATATCGAGAATACTGAGAATACATTTTCAATAACATCTAATAATCCCCAACATATTCTATTACCCACAGTAAACTATCTATACCAAAACAAAATACAAATAGAAAATATTGCAATCAATGATCCCTCTATTGAAGATGTTTTTCTAAAAGCATTAAAAAATAATAATGAATCCTAAATTCTGACTTTATACATAGAGAGAGTAGCAATTAAAAAGGCCGTTACAGATATTGTAGTCAATACTCCAACTTTGATATTTGTAAATGTATCTACTGCAGAGAACATACCTTCCCTTATTATGTCTGAAATATATGTTAATGGATTGATGTAAAATGCATATTGCATTGATTCAGGTAGCCCGTTAGGTGGATAAAAAGCAGAACTTGCAAAAGCAAAAAATAAAAAAACACTATTTATAATAACTGTAAAACCCTCATTGCTCTTGAGTCTTGTTGAAATAATTATAGCTAGTGAACCAAAGAATATCGAACCTACTATTAGAGCAAAAATTAGATAAAGAACACTGGTTATATCGATAGTAATATTACCTGCAACTATCGGTAAACCTGCAACCAGAATAATCGCAGCACTTGCCAAACCCATAATTATTATTGTCATAATGGTGCTTGCAATATACTGAAGTTTTGAATAAGGCATTACTAATATCTGTTGTAACATCCCATTTCTTTTATCGTTCCAAATTATGGTTCCGGCAACAGTACTACTATTCAT
>JALDXL010000212.1:0-4242 GCA_032155045.1 Nitrososphaerales archaeon | reverse complement strand
GTGTAATCTTTCACTATTTTCAACGTCTTGAAAATTAGAACCTATAAGATTAAGAAAAGTGGATGAAGTTTGTGATTCAACAGGTTTAAAATTAGAATTAAATAATAGAATACAAATGAAAAATACCATTATTATTAAAGTTGATAAGTACTGAAACTTTCCATCAGAATTTTTCATTGATTTTGCTCCTAGATTTTTTTTACATTTATTCTACTATTTAAAAATAGTCCTAAGAATGAATAAAGGATATTAACTTTTTTTTTCCTTTTAATAACTTTAATAGATTAATCATAATTTTTTCCTCAAAATGAGATAACTTATCTGGAATATCTAAACGAATTAGAGAATTTAGTTTTCTTAAAATAATAGCATTCATTTATAAGAAAAAGAATACTGAATACTTATATTAAACTATATATTGTATTATAACTAAAAGTTAGTTTTATAATATATAATATATTTATGAATATCTTTTTTATAAAAAAGTAGAATAAAATTTTATAGAAGTGAAGAAATTTGAAAAGAATCAGGATCTTATATATTAATGTTATAAAACAAAATGATGTATGAATTGATATAAATCATTTTATTGAGAACCTCTTATTTTATTAGATAAAAGATGAAGTGGTGATAAGTTGTTAAAATTTCTTAAATCCAATAAGGGTCTGATCTATATAATATTAGGTAATATTTTTGGTGCCGTATTGACTGGTGGTTTCTGGCTTTTGCTAGCATCGTTACAAAGTGTTGAAGAATATGGAGAAACAAGTTACATGATATCAATGGCATCTTTGGCATCAAGTTTTGCGTTACTTGGTTTGAATACAGCCATTACTACATTCATACCTAAAGGACATGAAAAAATTCACATCGCTGCAAATCAGATTGTATTATTTTCAAGTATCGTAGCTGCGTTAATTGTCTCGCAAAGAGATTGGTTATTGGGTTTTTTTGTATTTGGAATGACTTTCTGGATGATGAGTATCTATGAATTTTTGGGAAGAAAAGCATATAAAGAATATGCCATTGCCAATATCGGAGCGCGCGGATGTCAGCTTTTACTTTCTATTATTCTTTATTATATAATAGGCATTCCTGGAATTATAATTGGATTTACAATTTCATTTTTCCTGTTTAGTCATAAATATTTTTTATCGATAAAATATTTTAAAAAAGATTTCTCAGAAATTCAAGGGAAAATGAAATTTGCTCTACATAGCTACTCATTCAACATGTCAAATGCATTATTAATGTACTTTGATAAAATCATAATCCCTCCAATTTTTGGATATGCCGTTTTAGGATATTATCAATTAGGTTTTCAATTTCTGATGTTCCTAGGAATGATACCAATTAGTTTCTTCCAATACCTTATCCCAGAAGAATCAAGTGGAAATAAAAAAACAAGGTTAAGACTTATAGGGTTTGGATTATCAATTGGGTTAGCTGTTCTGCTTTATTCCTTCAGCCCTTTTATCATAGACATACTTTTTCCTCATTATCAAAATTCCCTAGATTCTATAAGATTAATGAGTATTGGTATAATTCCAATGATGATAGCATATATTATAAATTCAAAATTCCTTAGTGAAGGTAATACGAGAGGAGTAGTTATTGGAGCAATTATTTATCAAATATTACAGATTACATTAATGATTACATTAGGAAGATTGATTGAAATTACGGGTATAGCACTTTCTGTAGTTATCGCGCTATCTGGACAGGCCGTATTTTTATTTATTTATAAAAAGATTTCTATCAAATAACTACTCCATTTTCTTATTCAAAATTGAATAGTTTTTATAATTTCAAATGCCTCTGCATATTTTGTATTCATTTGATATCCTCTATATGTAGACCGTCCATTGATAGCATCAATCCAGAATGGTCCACATCGGGATATTTGTGATTTAAAACATTGCAACGATTTTTTTTTATTTTCTATTTCTCGAGTAATATCGATGAATAGTTGCGGTCTAAAGTATTTTTCAGTTAAGCCTCCAGGAATTGTTGTTTCATACATATACAAATTATTAATATCGCGTGAAGCAGCAAAAACTGATTGAGTAAGAATTTGATGATCTTGATGAGAATCGCCTATCCATTGAGTAAAAATGGTGGTTGTATTATATTTCTTTATTAAAGAATCAATTAAACTTACCATTTTCCGTCCAAATACAAGTTCTTCACTTGGTAAATCTAAAAATTGAATATTCGTACAACCCAATATTTCAGCAGAGGATTGAGCTTCTTTTTTTCTTTCATCTTTTTTATCTGCAGATGTAAAGTTTGGGAGGGTAGCTATAACCATAATTACATTATATCCAAGCTTTATTAGTTTTGAAATTGTACCTCCCATACCGATTTCTAAATCATCTGGATGAGCACCAAAAACCATAATTGTTTTGTACTGATTCATAGAAGTTTTTCTTTAAAATATAATTAAATTTTTACTAAAGCCTATATCAAAAACAAAAATATTTAGACATTAATAAAATATAAATATACCATAATTTATTACCTGCTGTAAATTATTGTTAAATAATTTTAGGGAAAAATTAGGCCCGATTCTGGAGAAGATCGGAATTTTATTTTCATCTACAGGATTATCACCAAACAAATTAACTTTAATTGGTTTCATTATCGCTATTATATCTTCTATTATTTTCGGATTAAATCTTTCTTTAGAACCATTAATTAATTCATCAATGATAGGAAGTATTGTTTTATTAATTGCAGGATTTTTTGATGTAATAGACGGAAGTGTAGCTAAAATTACTAAAAAAGCATCCAATAAAGGTGCATTTCTTGATTCTGTACTAGACAAAATATCTGAAACAACAATATTTTTGGGAATAGCAATAGGCTCATTAGCTAATCCAATATTGTGTCTAATAGCAGTATCATCCTCACTTTTAGTCAGTTATACTAGATCTCGTGCAGAAACACTAGGATTAAATTTAAGCGGGGTAGGATTTGGAGAAAGAGCTGAAAGATTATTGATTCTTTCTATAATGGGATTGTTACCTTTACCTCATTCATTAGAATATGGTGTAATAATAATAATAGTCATTTCAATTATCACAGTCATACAAAGGATATACAAGTCATTAAAAAAACTTTGATTTATCTGAGTCTTGTATTTACTCTTCTTTCTAATTCTGATCTAACCTTGACTATCCCTCTATGGACAGCACAAGAAACACAATAAAACTTTACATCAGTTGCTGGAGAAATATATGCTCCTTGGGCTCTCAATTCTTTAGCTAGAGTAGGTTCAACAAGCGTTATTCTTCCAGTTATTTTTTTTGCTTTATCTCTTGGAACCATAGCACCACATTGAGTGCAATGAACTGTTCCAGAACTTCCTTTTCCTCCTTTCGTACGACCTCGACTTGTACGTTTCTTTGGCATATAATTATGATTTTAATTCCATACTTTAAAGGTTCTGGTAAAATCCATTATTATAAAGAATACAGTTAGATTTGAATCGACATGGTATGTTAATAAGATAAATTTAATCTTCTAAAAGTCATTTTTCTTTTTAATTTAACTATTTTAATCTAAAAAATATTATTTTTTAAATCCTGTTTTAGTAATACTACTACTAACAAGGAGAAGGAAAATGAATTTAGACATAGAAATTCAATTTGCAGATATATTCACCATTTAGTTTTCTCAATTTCATACTAATAAGCTAAGATATCATAGATTGAAACAATAATGAATTTTTATCTTACTTTATATCATATGCAATATTAGAAAATGATAATTAGTCTTCAGATCGTATCTCAAATTTAACTAATAATAGAAATGGTGTTTCAGTGTTATAGAAATGAGCCATTATGATATTCAAAAAATTTTCTTAATTATTCTTTAAGCAGAATTTAATTGTAATACCAGATAACATTAAAGTAATTAAAATGTTGAAACATATAGACATTTTAAGAAGTTTTCCCTAGTAATAGATTTTTGTACTAATTACTGTTATTCTCAAATTTGAGATATTTACCTGTTATTTAAGTTCAATTCAGGTTTAATTTTACAGAAATTTTTTGTTAAATTGTTTTAGTAAAAGTTACAGGTCTTTTAAATATGTATACAAAAATTTAGCAGATTAGAAGTTATCCATAGTTTCACACGTAAAATGATATAAAATTCTACCAAAAGTTTTCGAAATTACTTTATGTTTATTCTACACCAGGTAAAATAAAGAAATTTTTTTTAATTTCATATATAATA
>JALDXL010000211.1:0-4243 GCA_032155045.1 Nitrososphaerales archaeon | reverse complement strand
TTATGGCTATTAAATATTCAATATAATCTTGATATTATGTGGTTCAATGAAGAAGGAAAATTAGTTTATTTAATAAATGATGCTAAACCTTGCGAGAATCCATTAGATCCGCATGTTTGTACCTATAAAACAAATATACCTGCAAAATATATTGTGGTATCAACAACAGGATTTATCAAAGAGAATAATATTACTAGGTCATCAAATTTAACCATAATATCAATATGATATCCAATTATTAGATTCGATATAATTTATAATATTTTCTTTAACTCGAATTATATTTATTTACCTAATTTAAGGTCAAAATTTTAAATATAAAAATTAGTTGTTTATAACTTGATCTAGCCAATTAGCTTCATTATATGTAGTATTTTTTTCTATTTTATCGTTAGTTGGCTTTGAATAAAGATCTGCATTATTGGATGGTATATGCTGCTGCTTATCAGATTCACCAGAATATGAGAGTTTAGTGTGTATGTTATCTGTCGAAGATACTGGTAAGGATGTGTTTGAAGAATTAGAACTATTAGTACTTGAAGCAGTAACAGTGGTAGTGGTGGTAGTAGAATTTGGAGTATTAGTGTATATATTATCACTTTCTTTTTCTTCATCTTTTGATTGAATTGAATGTGGCAAAGGTAAAGTATTTTCTAGATTCTGTTCTTCAAGTCTACTTTTTATATTATTAATTTCTTCTTTTTCTAAATTAATATGATCCATCAATTCTTTAGTATATTTTGTGACTTGAAGATATGTTTCTTCTGTTATTTCATGACTTTTGTACTGTAACTTGGCATCAAATAAAATTGATTTAATATTTTTTGTTGATTTAGTTAGATCATCTAATCTTTCCTTTAACTTTTCATTAATCGATTTTTCTTTTTCCTCCAATTCGGATAATTTCTTTTCATATTTAATATATACGATTTCTGCATCATCTTTCATTGTATCATCTTCTTCAACTAAACTTTGAAGAGCTTTAATTCGTTTAAGTGTTAAATTTTTTTGTCTAAATAATTTTTGTGCATCCAACCTCCATCTAGGAATAAAGATGACAAAATCACCTTGTACTAATAGTTGTTCATAAGATAATTGTTTTAGACCTGAATCACCGCAATTTACACTAACAGACTCAATAGATCCATCAGTATCAGTAATAATCCCTACAACATTCCCCATTAATGTGCCATACATATCTTTAACTTGTTTACCTACAAATTCGAGCTTTAGTTCGCTCATGCCAATTCGTTAAAAATTACATATAATGATAAGAATGTCAAAATAGTTATGTCATTTAGTCAGATAGTTTCTTTTACTGGTAAAGTCTGAATTTAAATAGATTTTTTATTTTTTATTTTTTTAATAAAAAATATTATTATAATAACGAATATTATTAGCTTTTATAACTTGTAATACAATTTCAAATGCCAAAGAAATTATTTGTTATAGGTGTAGGACCAGGAGATCCAGATTATATAATACCCATTGCCAAAGAAAAAATTCAGATATCAAAATATATTATAGGCTATAGATACACTCTAAGAACTATTGAAAAGTTACTTGATAAAAAAAAACAACAGATTTATGAAATTACCATGAGAAGCCAAGAATCAACATATCAACAGGTATATGAAAATATGAATGATGATGAATATTGTACTGTTCCATTTACAGGTGATGTTAATTTTTCAGAATCAGAGGTTGTTGATCGTTTGTTAGAAATTTTTGGAAATGAAAATGTCGAAGTTATTCCAGGAATCAGTTCTATTCAGATTGCATCTTCAAAATCAAAGGTACCGCTGGATAAGGCTAGTATAATTACCTTTCATGTAACTGGAAATATTCAGCAAAAAAAAATGGAACTATTAAAATCTGTATTAGAAAATAAAAGTGTTATTTTACTGCCACGTCCTTGGCCAAACGATTTATCAAAAAATTTTATGCCTGCTGATATATCATTATTTTTGAAAGATAATGGAATTGATACAAAAAAAATTAATGTTTGGGTTTTTGAATATTTAACAAATAAGCAAAAAGAAACAACTTTTAAAGGAAAATTGATTGATTTAGAAGATAAGACATTTAGTGATCTTTCAGTAATGATTATTGATCAAAATAAAAGCCAGACATATTTAGAATTTTGATCTAATAATTTATTTTATAAATCGCGATTTTTATGTTATTCCTGGAAGGTCACTTTGATTTATTGCTTTATTATAATAATTCATTTGTTTTTCCATAAACTTCTTTCGTTTTTCTTCTTCTTCTAATTCTGATAAATCAATAAATGATAAATTGATAATATTTAATAAAACTTTTAGAATTTCTTTGGAGGTTTTAGGTTGAATAACATTTGGATTATCAATTTCGCCTAGCAAACAGATTCCATCTAAATTAAATTCTTGAGCGATTCCTAAAATTAATCCATTAAATCCAGTTATCTGTCCTTCCTCTTCTAATATCTGCAAATTAAATTTATTTACCATATTGATCATTGATGGTTTGTTCACTGCTGCATAAACTAATTTTTCTATTGAATTAATTGGTTTTAGAGATGCACCAAGAGAATATAGAATTTTGACATTGCACATATCTGCAATTTTTAGAACTTCATAACATAATTCATATAATCTTCTAGGATCTGTAGGATTAAAATCTCCTGTAAATACTATTATATTATATTCTGAATTTTCATAAAATTTATAACTTGATTGCACATAATTTATAATCCCTTTTTTATACGTTACATATGGTGGCCAAAAGGAATATATTTCAGCAAAAATTTTAGTATCGATTTTCTTAACTAAGAAATTTAGACATAATCCTGCTACATTTCCCATATCTGGTAATGCTGCTATAAGAATCGGTTTCTGGTTGAATTTTGGTTCATAATGAATTTTTACTCCTAACAATTTTATTAATAATATTCTTGTATATTATAACATTATATATAATTTTGAATTTATAGTTAACTGAAAATAAATGGGCAATTCTGAATTTTATTAGTTATATAATATTCAAATTATGTATTTTGTAACCAATATTCTTATATGCTACTGAGTAACAAAAAATTTCCATAAACACATATCATCTAGGAATTTCTAAAAGTTGTTTTATCATATTCCATTCAATAAATGCTGCAACTATCAAAATGGATACTGTTATTACGATTTCTATTATAGTGTATTTAAGCATCAATTTCCAAGAATTTTTTTTATAAAGATCATAAATAAGCATACCACTTCTAGATATTGCTACACCATAGGAAAAAATTTCCATAAGACCAAATGGAGTAAGAAGAATTGCTAATGGAGAAATATTTTGCAATGTTGTATTTTCTAAAGCCATTGCATTAAAAACTAATCCTGTACCAAATCCAGAAAATATTCCTACTCCTACACCAATACCCGGAATAAACATGGACAACGCAATTAAAACATTATTCTGGAAAATGCCAAATTCATCTATTCCTTCAATTTTCGTTTCAAATTGTTCTTTTATTGATGATGATTGTTCCTTCTCAATATTTACTTTAGCACCAATACTATAAGAAATAAGAAATACTATTATACCAAGAGCCAAATAATAAAGACGTTTTTTCAAGTTTATGTTAATATTAATTAACTTTAATATTTTTGTATTGAACTTAAAATAGAAATGTAATTAAATAAGATAATTCTATCGTAATAGTTTATAGTTGACAGTTCAAAGAGAGATATCAAATGCATTGTCATATATTACTGCTAATGGATATCAAATACATCCTGAAGCATTTAAAATTTTAAAAAAACATAATTCTAATATAATGGATATAATTCAGAAAGTTGTTAAATTTAAAAAAACTCAAAATGATCATAAGAATATTATTCTTATACAAGATATTAAAAATTTTTGTACTATAAATATTTCTGTAGAATGTGACAATTTAGCTACAGATTCATTAAATATTTCACATAATTTGCTAAACAAATCTAATGAAATTCATGAATTCGAAATTTTATCCAGGCAAAAAAATACATCTAATAAGTCAATTTATAATGGCTCTTTTAAAATTATTTACGATTCTACAGATTATATTGATCCCGAGGAAGGAATTAATGGATATATTTCTTTATTTAAAAATAGATTCAGCAAGACTTTAAAAATTTTATCCTCACGCCCGGAAAGTAAGCATATCAATAAGATATCCTCTATAAAAAGAAGAATTAAACAACAAAACCATAATAATCTTTCATCAAAT
>JALDXL010000210.1:0-4266 GCA_032155045.1 Nitrososphaerales archaeon | reverse complement strand
TTTTCTCTATTGAAGAATGTAGATAATGTTTTAATCCAATTACATTACATGCTTCATCATGCCATGTTCCACCATATGTGTAACTGTATGTCTTCTATACTTCTCCAAAGATCTAATGAATTTTTTAGCAACAAGCATATTTCTCTACTCCGATATGTATATTCCAAGTACCGAACGATGAATTGGTTCAATACAAATCCATAGCCAGAAATGTTGATTACCAATTTGAATAACAGTTTCATCTATTATGAATGCTGATACTCTTTTACGTTTGTAAATTGGATATTCTGCAAACCTCTGAATCCAGTTCCATACAGACACGTAACTCCTCTTCTCATCTCTGAATATTACTAATGCCTTTGAAGTATTTCGTAAACTCAAACCAAGAAAGCATAGATAAAGAGAATACATAACTACTATTGTGGATGTCCTATTTCTTTCAAATCTAAAACCCATTGGATTAGAAATAGAACATTCACAGCTATAGATTTATTGTTAACTTAACAGAGTCTTGCTAAACATAAAATTAATTCCAGAATTGAATTTAAATCATTTTGATAATAGTATCCTTGGTTAAATCGTATTTTGAAATTTAATATTATTCTATCACTATGAATAATGATTAAAACTGTCTCCTTCATTTTAAATCTATTTGCGTTTTTTAAAATAAAAAAATCAAACAACTCTGCATTTGATAGTCTGCCAAATTCGAGTCATTAAATCTTTTAAATATATCACAATATAATTATCAAAATTAATGCTTCTAGATTTTGGTTTTACCAGTCATTTGTCAGTTGTATGATACGTAAATAAATTAACTTTTTATCATTATTCAAGAAATAATTGGATAATATTACTAAATTTTAATGGATATTGATACATTAATCCATGACCGGCATTTTTTACTTGGATTAACCAAGCACCTGGTATTTTTTGAGCAAGTCTAACAGAATTCATAGGAAGTGTAACGATATCATCTGTCCCCACTATAATCAAAGTTGGTATTCTAATAGTATCAATAATGTTATAGGACCCATCCCAATTCATATATGCTTCACCTTGAAGTTTAAAAATTTCATAGTTGAAAGGTTCATCAGTAACCGGAAAATGTTTCAGAGATTCAGAATTATTTTTAATCCAATTTTCTGGGAAATATAAAAGTGAAATATTTGTATTGATCTCTTCAGGGGACATATTTTTAAAAATTTCTTTATTACGCAAGCTGTAAAAAATATTCATAATTTTTTTATCCTGAACGGCAGCAGCATTTTTTCCTACACTGTCTGTTGAACCATAAAGGATTAATTTTCTTATTTTTTCTGGATGATTAATCGCAATTTCTTGAGCAACCAGAGAACCTAGAGAAAAACCAAGAATATCAATTTTTTTATTTATTCCAAGCGTCTCCAGTAACATTATTGTATCATTGGCAAATTGTTTTACTGAAAATGAGTTCATACCTTTGATAGTGTCTCCTATTCCTCTGTTATCAAAAACAATTACATTATTGTTAGATGCAACAAGTTTCTCTATGAAAACAGGTTCCCACGAATTCTTAGTTTGACCAGAACCAGCTATTAGTAATATGGTATTGTTATAATTATTTTCATTACCGTATATTTTGTAAGCAATCTCAATATCATTCACTTTAACTTTGTTCAATTAAAAAAAATTAAAGAAGACAATATATTTTCATTTTCATTTTGACCAAAGATTAGAACTAATGAGTTAAATACTGATTTAGTAGTAATATGAAAACTAGAAACAAGATAAAACATAACCCGACTAATTTTATGTTGTTTATACTGTTAAGTTTTTAGAGTTACTCATGACTAAGACCATCATTCTAGGTCCATCTTTTATTTTCAGAAGATTTACCTATAGTAATATTTATTATTAAATCCTGTTATTGTCTTTAAAAGTTATTTATTAATACTTATCACTTAGTTTAGATATAACTATTAAAAATGTTAGTTTCAACATCCTTTAATATGAATCATTTTTTTCTATATAATGAAATGAATAATATATAGTCAATAGTATTAATCTTAATATCTTTGAATAATTAATATAGTTGCATGTCTTCAACTAAAAAAGATAACATAAAAGAAAGTACCAACCAATTTAAAGAAACCGCAGATAAATATCTAGAGCAACAGAGACAACAATATAAAGAAACAGCATCAAACATATCTCAAACTACAGACAAGATTAACGAAAGTGTAAATAAATTTCAGGAAAATAATATAAATATATTTGAAAGGAACGCCGAGAACTTGAGAAAGAATCAAGAACAATTCAGCAAAACAGTACAAGAAATATCTAACAACACTATTGAGTTACAAAAGAATGTCTTTGATACATATCAATCATCATATGTTCAATTCTTTGAAAATATCAATAATTCATATTGGAAAAATTTCAGTACACCACAAAGATACTCAGAAATATATAATACATTAAACAGAAATATACAAGATAATACCGTAAATGCTACAAACTTCATCAATGAAATCACTGTTGGCAGTATCGAAAATTTCAATAAATCGCTAGAGCTCACACAAAGATATTACAATGATATTGTTCAAAACAACTTTGATTATGCAAAAAAAATAGAAAGATCATATAATAGACAATAAATGGATTTTTTTTAGTAATACCTTTTTTTTATTTTTTTATTAATTATAATACATATTACTTTAATTTGTTATTACTTTATTATCAAAACTTCGAATCAAATATTCTCTAATCATCAATAAATTTTTGATAAAATAATAAAGGTTATTTGCCTCATATAATAAATGATATTTTGAATGATCATTATTGTCTTCTGTTTTTTTAGATACCTTTAATTCAAATCTATCTGTGCTTACTTCAATTAAAAATTTTCGACTTGTGATTTGTTCAAAAAATTTTAATTCATAATTTATGTAATTAAGAAATTGTTTTGGAATTATATCATAATTAATATTAAGAATATTAAAATTAGTCATTAACGTTTTTATAGTATTTTATTAATATTTAATACTTTAATTCATTAATTCCTGTCTAATCATATAGTAGATAAATTTCTTTTATACGATTTGTTATTTATAAAATATTAAATCCTGCAAATTCTCAATTGCTAACTTATAATATCAAATGAATTGAATTTAAATCCAAAAATAAAATATTATGTTGACATCACTACTAATTGATTAATTAATATATTTAAAAAATGAAAAATTTAGTTTTAGTTCATGTTTGTAAAATCTCACAATTGGAGATTTTTTGATAGCAATATCCAAGAGATGCGGTAATAAATCATATTGTCCACGAATATATTAAAAAAAGAATAAAAAATTCAATATTTCTTTTTAGATCAAAAAATATAAAATAAAAAGGCGATAAGAGAAGATTAGATATCATAATTGGATTTTATGATTGATGCTGCTATAACAGCATTGGTAAATAATGGTGTTCTTGTTTTTGCATTATAGCAATATATATTCAAAATATTAGGTTACTAAGATCCTATTTTACGTATGGTCTAGTATTAGTAAAATCATTATCCTGGTACAAAACATAGTAATTGTAATATTTTGTCATAATCTTTACCTTGCTGGACCTACAATAAAAAATATAGTAGATAACGCTTCTCCATACTTGTTCTTTATTAATCTTTCACAATCAGTCAGCTCATCAGTATTATTATAGATTTCAAGGAAATACTATGTAGTTTTTTTCTTATTTTGTTCCACTAAATGACAATTAATGCTACAAACATCATTTTATCTTGATTTTATCTATAATTTCTTTAAAAAGAAGAAAATTTTGTTCCATTAAAGGAGTAAGAAAATATGTAGAACCATAAATCCCTTTATTGTCTGTAATAATCAATCCATTTTGAATCAAGACGTTCAAATGATGAATAATAGTTTTATAATTAAGATTTAGATTTGTAGATATCTGATTGGCATTTGCAGGCATTTCTTTAATTAAACTTATAATTTTAATACGGCTAGAACCTCCCCTAGTACTTGCAAAAAGGAACCAAAGAATCCTCTTGAATCGAGGATCATAGTATTTGTCATGCTTATCATCTTTGTTATTTGGATATGGATATCGTCCACGATATGGAGTATTATTACCATTGAGATCCAAATAACATCACTTTTATTATTAAAAAAGGGATATAAATTACTACCAAAAAATTTATTCAATTTTAACCATATCATTATTTTCATTTTTTTGCAAATTATCCTTCATTATTTATTTTTATGTTTA
>JALDXL010000209.1:0-4377 GCA_032155045.1 Nitrososphaerales archaeon | reverse complement strand
CAGTTGCTTTAGCATTGTCATCGCATCCCCAATCTGAAGCTACTGCAATATTGAAATTAGCATTTTTTACGTTCGTGACATCAGAATAAGATTCTTCTTGAGCAATAATAGCCGAACTAAAATTGAGAATTAAAGTGGTAAATACTCCAAAAATAGTAAATATTACAGTCAGATAACTCATGGATCATCACGCGTATAAATCTAATAGAAAATATTTAGAATTTTTAATTTTTATATAACAATGAAATTGTTCTTGATTTGAATAATATATCAGATCTTGGTATATCATCATTCTTAAACATGAAGGAACAATATTTAAAAATGATTTGATACAAGTATGTCACTAAATAAAAGTTTTTGAGAACAATAAAAATGGGAATAATATAGATTTGTATTGATAGATTTGTATTACTATTATATTATAATTTCATAAATGAGAAACTTCTAATACAATTATGTAACTAAATCATTAGTTATATTAAACTTTTGTTTGTGGTATAATAAACAGATGTAAAAACCTTCCAATAGGGAATTAGAATAGATCAGTCCTAATAAAAGCATCATATTTTTATCCATCAATCGATAAAGTTTATCATATACAACATCTCATGTCTGCTGAGACTATAATTTTTACTGCATTTACTCAACAACCAAATAATAATATGAATCGAGATTCTGTGGGTTCTAAAAAATTAAATATTTATAATTTTCAATTAATCAATCGGAAAGATATTAAAAAAAATTGGACAGTTCATCCCTAGAATGTGTCCGATGTGTCCGATGTGTCCGATTTGAAAAGAATTTTTAATTAATATTATTTTGGAATAATATTGAGTACAGATAAAATACTTTGAGAATTGGTTAAATATCTAAAAATAACATATATGTACATAGGACCCGTTAAATTAACAAAATGGATTTAGCTGTACATGTCCTATCTCTGATAATTGATTGTTAAATTTCTCAGAAATAGAACATCCACCTTTATTGTTATGTATTCTTTGTATTTGTATTTTCTCGGTCTTAGTTTACGTAACACTTCTAGAGCATTGGAACCATATATTTATTCCACCCAAGGAACGAACATATTGGAATAAATATCTGCTAGAGGATAATGCTAATTTAGAATAGTACACAAAATAAAAATATATTAATTACATTTTACTATTAATTAGATAGGAATGAACTACGCAATAATTGTAGTAGTACTAAGTATAGTATCGATTTTCTCAGTAGATCCTCTCATGTTACAAACACCAGGCATAAATGAAATAGATAATTATGGACAGGGGCATAATATTGTAGAGATTAAATCATCTGAAGAAGCTACAGAAGAGGAAGAGGAGGCAATGGAAGATGAAGATGATGATGATTAAGTTTTTTGCTATTAAATAATAATATTTTAAATTTACCTGTTTTTTGAAATCACATATTTTTTTTACCAACAAGCAGGTGAAACCAAAATTCCATATTTTGAACAATATTCCACCGTAGTAGAAGATTGACCTGTCATTGTATCATGAACAACCATGAAAAACAAAATACCAATATATATCAAACTTAATCCACCAAATACATATTTTAATATTTTTTTAAAAGAATTTTTTTTACTCGCAGCCTATTGCATAGCTAATTAATACAAAATATAAATATATATAATTATTATAGTACATTTATCAAATCGGGAATAAAAACGAACTAACAATTTTTAAGGTACTATTAATATTATAATTTGCTCGAGCTGGGCTTGAGTTTCAAGGGTGAGGTGTTAGAGGTATGTCGCCAATCTTCTAACACCCACAAATTAAATCTATATAGAATGAGCCATTATACAATCGAAAAAGAAAATTTTAGATTTTACTATTTGTTTTGTAATTATACAGGTTACTATTATCTATTAATAATAAGATAATCAAAAATCACTTTTATCGTTTATGCTCATAAAATACATCTTTTTTAGTATATAATTTGTATTTTCTCTAAATCGAATTATCTCCTTTTATACCTGTACAACAAACTTAGCTTCGCTTCAATAATTAAAAAAATTTAGAAATTATATAAAGATAAATAAATATTTGATTGATATTTTTATGCTCTGTATTTATCTGGCAGGTAACGAGTTAGATTTATCAAAATGTTTGACTACTCTCTTTTCACATTCTTGACCTTCTGGTGGACTTAAATCATCACTAGCAACACAAGCATGATATCTATCTCCAATTTGAATTTTACCTATATCTGTATCTCTATCAAATGTAAATATTCTTGATATTGTATTACTATCACTTTTATCAAGTTCTGCTTGTACATCATCTATAACTTGAGATTGTATCTGACCTTTTATCATAGCAGCGATTACTAATTTTTCTGTATCTTTTTTATCTGCAAGAGGAGCTATTATTTTAATTTTAACTTTGTCAATATTTGAGTCACTGCCAGTATTATTTATATTAGCCCCATAAACTGCTTCAGTTTTTTCATAGACATGTGAGCTAGATTGGAATAAACGAGCAGGTGTTGGTTTACTTGTGCTTAAAATATCGCCTTCATTACAATCAAATTTTGAAATAGAATTATAATTTTTCTTTACATCTCCTACTTGGTATGCACATACAAAGAATTCATCTGGTGTACTTGCTTTAATTATATCATTTTTTCTATTTACTTTTAAATCTACATCTAGTTTATTTTTAGTTTTGTCTATTGAAGAGATAGGAATATCTTGCTTGACTTCTTCTCCATTAATAAAACCTATGAGTCTTATGAACTTGGTATTATTCATATCAACATTTTTCAAATTGATATTGGCTTTAACTACCAGTTTCTCTTTTTCTTTTTTATCATCCTTATCATCATTATTATTTTTTTGAGCAAATACTGATTCATAAGAAAAAGCAGAAAGGTATATAATACTGACAGTAAACGAAATTGCAATCAAAATACATAGATTCCTATTGTAACCTTTTCTAACCATCTTATTTGTTAGCAAAGCATGGAGTATTTATTATTTTGGTAATTATAATTTGATTTAGTAAACTACCATTTCTTAACAGTCCAGTCACTTCTATAATTATTTGTAAAATTTACATGTAGATCATATAATCAAAATAATAACTATAAATGGAAGATTATACTATAATAATTAACTAGGAAAATTGTCTAAATATAAATTAGAAAATAAATCGACAGCTGTATATTCTTGTGAAGTGTGTGGTATAGGTCCAGCACAATCACTAATCACAATAAGGGAAAGTGTAAATGAATTTCATAAAGATGGTACAGTCAAAATACATTATTCCTGTTCGAGACATATTGTTGACCTTTATAAAAAAATAACAAAAGAAATAGAAAAAAAACAAAATTGTTAAATTAATTTTTTTAATTATTAAAATTTTTAATAACAAAAATATCTTAAATTTTTTATAAAGATCTCAGGTTGGAGAAGGTAATAAAGAAATGATATATCAAAGAATATTAAGTGATAAATATAGATCCTCGTTAGTTTCTCTGAAAGTAATTTAATGATCAAATATTTCTCAAGTTAATTCCTCTATTACAAATTATCTCAAGTTATAATAAATGATTTTTTTATATAATTATACCAATAAAAATATTCATACAACAACCCATATCTGTCAAATAAAAGGAGAGTGTTTCATATAGTAAAAATACTATTAATTCTCCTTTTGTATTAATTATCTATCAATTTTAAATTAGTTCACATTGTACTCAAATCCTACACTGTCAATTTGATTGAGGGTATTATATTATTATGATAGATAATGAGAACCTGAACAAAATTCATAAGTCGAGAGTATTAAAATAATATTACAAATATTCCCTTCTCCAATGGAAAATTTGTTTTGATGAATTTAATAGGAAGCTCTATCTCGAAGCATGTCATGTCATAGTCTGGACCAGAAAATTTCAATTAGATTCCACTCATACCATCTTGTTCAGACTATGACAATTTTATCCAATTCAGACTTTATTTTCCAGATATAGAATGAGAATTACAAATATTGATAAATATATTGAGATTGTTTGTAAAATAATTCGAAATCAGTATGTCATAATAGTCATAGTCTGATTTAGAAATTCCTAGACAAGACACCTCCTCTAAGCATCAGACTATGACAAAAATTATCTCTAATATTTATAAATAATATAAAATTTTTTATTTGTTCTAAAATAAGAGACAAATATTAACATCTGAGCCGGAGAAAGATCTATCCATGACTTGATGTAGTCCAGAGATTCATTCTCCGGTAACCATAATTAGAGTTTCTTGGGATGTCAGAGGCTACTATAACACCCTAATGGGCTCTTAATTTAAGATTTTATTCACCTCTTCCTGTAAATTAATAATAAATTCAT
>JALDXL010000208.1:0-4420 GCA_032155045.1 Nitrososphaerales archaeon | reverse complement strand
AAATCTTAAATATTATCTTCTTTTTTATCCTATCTTAGAGTTTTATTCTTGAATCTCTATATATACTACTCATTACAATAGTAATTGCCACTTTTGCCTATTTAATAAGTGGCTATAATAATTGACTATATTAACATTATCAAAGATTTTTAATAAAATCGACTATTACACCATAGTATTAAAAGAATCTTTATTCATGTGACGTATTTCAGATATATATTTTATATTTTAATCATACATATAATAAAGAGATTTTAGAATATTACTAATATTTTAATTCAAAAACGAAGTAATTATTATTTCTGCTCAATCTCATATAATCGTTAAATATATCTACAATGTCTAAAACTATTAAAAACTTAATTCGTTAATAAAAATTAGTTAAAATCATTTCAGACATCATCGAATTATCTATCTTGACAAACCTTTTCTGTCGGAAAATAACCAGCTAAGGATTCAAACATTCTAGCAAATTCTTTGATATCTAACACTATTGCTAATGCTTGGTTTGTATAGTCATTGTGTAAGTGTAATTCAAACTTGTTATCTGTTCTCTTAAAAAGCAGTAAACTCATATCACGTTGTATATCTCTGTATTCAAAAATAGTGTTAGGATTTGGGAATAATTTCAATTTATCCAAATCTTCTCCTAAATTTTCTTTATTGCCAATAGAACAATCTCGTATTTTATGGATCATCACCTACTTCGATTCTTGTTAACTTTTGATGGTTAATCATGTCTATTTTATAATATCTAACCAGATATTCAAAGGTTATATAACTGATCTCTATTCATCTACTTCATCTATTTAGCTATAAAAATGATTTTTTGATTACATAATTTTTTTCATCATTGATTATATATGCTATTTTAACAATGAAAGTATACTAACTCTGCGCTCAATTATATAAAATAAAATTATTTTCCTAACAAGCTAAAAAATTATTAGTCAAATAACCGTTATTATGAATTTATATTTTCACCACAGTGCAGATACGTCAAATTCAGTATGATTTTTGTTTTTTTCTTTATGAATACCTAGTTCATGAGATATTGATTTATACGAGGTGTAAGATTCACCATCTAAAAATATAGTTAATGAGTTAGATACTATTATTCCAAAATTACATTTTTTACAATATATTTTTGCTGATATCTTTTTCATCTCATTATTTTTCTATTCTTCTATATCAAATCTTTTTTTCTTATATTCTATATAGATAACAAAATAGACTAGTTATGTTATTTTTTCATTCTCTATAAACATAAATATCACGAATTTCGAAAAATTTAATTACTGCTATCAAAACTTAGCTTTTAGTATTTTTTTATTATTATATTTTACCTTATTAGATAACAATTATCTTTGTATAATTAAGCCACTAATATTTCTAGGTTCTTGTCTTATCAATTGATCGATTTGCAATTTAGATTTCTCAGTCTGCCCTTATGATTCATAATCGATTATTTTTGTTCATTTGCTCTTTCTAGTTATGAAGTATTTATTTATAATAATCGTTTTAATCTATTTTGATAGCTTATCTAGTAAGCTTAAAGAACAGTAGTTATATTCAAGGATCATATTATGGAAACTGATGATTGAAATCAATTGATTATAATTATCATAATAAAAGATTATCTATCGAAGGGAATTTTATCTTCCAATTGTAAACAGTCTGCCATTATTCTAGCAATGTCAGTATTATCAATTGTTCCTCTAACCTCTTCATCTGAATTACATCCAAAGGCTCTAGTTATGGTACCCCTCCTACATCAGGAGCTCCATGAGGAAACCACACAATATTAAAGAATAATTCATTTCCAAACTTGTCTTGTTTAGCTAAGAAAGGTTTTTCACAGAAGATTGTTGTTCCATTGTTTTGATATTTTATTATGCTATAATCAGTTATTCCATCTATGAGTATATTTTGTTCTGGTTTTTGAACTAAAGGATCAAGGGAATATGATAATTTCTCGTCAATACATCCATTTGCATCAATCTTTGGATATTCTTTATTGTGTATTTGTTGATTGCTATAAATACCAAAACCTCCTGCGTCAGAGTCAGCAGCAGTTAGGAGAAGTGTGTTATTCGGGTTTTGTTGAGCGAAATCAAATGCAATTCCAATAGCTCTGTCTGCTCTCTTTCCTGCTTCAATAACTCCCTCAGCGTTCATATTATCATTGCCAAAATTATCCGTTCCTTCTTCCTCTGCTACCAAAAGAAATCCTTTTTTTGAGTGAGAATTTAGGAAATTAATACCAAAATCCACCATTTCATCGAATGTAGGAGCATATGGTTCATAAAGTCTACAAACCTTATCACAATTTCCTATAGAATGTATTCCTACGTTTATTCCGCGGTCAAATAATTCATTCTCAGATACATCATTATATGTATCTTCATAAGCAAAAATTCCCAATACCTTAGATACATTTGGTATATCTATGTTTTCTAAGTGTGATTTATTATAAACAACAGTGTACCCTAAATTCTTTGCAATCTCTATCAAATTAATTTCACATACGCCATTGTCAGACTTCAAATTATTAGAAGGGTTCGGATGATAACTCATATCCTTAGGAGTTAGATAATATTTTTCTCCCCCACCAAGTATTAGAGTTGCATTTGATTCTTCTACAATCTGCTGTATTATACCACAATGATCTGATCGTTCACTAACATGTGAAACGAAAACCCCTGTTCCCGGTTCAGTAATAGTTCCAGAATTGATGATTCCTATATTAAAATTATTATCTCTTGCTTCTTCCATAATGGTTCTCTTTATCGAATCATCATTGCAGTTTCCGTCACACCCATAGGAATCTGCCAGTACCATAACGCCACTACCATGAACAGTAGCTCCTCCGTGAGAAGTGCTAGTAAGAGAATCTTTAAGATGGCCTTTATAAATTGCAACATTAGGTAAAGTATCCCAATTAATTTTACCATCAGGTCCTACCTCAAGCAATCGAATTGCATCATAATGCGATTGTGTTGTTCCGTCAGGATGTATAAAAATAACATTTCTTTTGTCTGAATTATTTTTTAAATCAAATGAATTATTAGGAATTTGTGTTGAAATTTTCTTAATTGTATCACCTGTAGTAAACTGTGATCCGTTTTTTTCTTCAATATTTAAAATTAGTTTTGTTTTATTATCAGTCTTGTTATCACTAGATATTACTGTTGAATTCAGACTTTCTACTGAAATATTGCCATTACCAACTGAGGAATAAAATGTAAAAAATGTTGTTATTATAATAGTAGGTAAAGTAATGAATTTTGTAATTGATTTATTATGGAATATCAATTTCTATTAGAGTCAGTTAAAATATATCTATTAGACATTATCTATGAATATTATATAGTAGTATACGAACAATGTATATTCTAGATGAAAGTAGTTATAGATTCTCAAGCAGCTTATTTATTTTATGAATATCAGAAACAGAACCGAGGTATGAATTTTACTATATGCATTTAGATCCTTTCAGAAGTGTTTTTTAGAATTTCGTCTTAAAATATCCACATACTTGTAATGTTACTATAATCTAATTAGAATTAGCAAAAATATGTGATGGTTGTTAATCATTCATTATTAAATGAATCTTTGTCAATTACAGAGTTTTCTACTCAAACATTTTACACAGCAAACATTTTCTAACAAAAACTCATGATTGCAAATTTCAACTAAAATACCTTATAATTCATATAAAAGAAAAATAATCTATCCGATTTTTTGAATTTCTATTTTATTGCAATTTTAAATGTGAAATCATACATGTTTCAAGTTATGAATATTTAAACTAAAATTATAAATAAATATAATAAATGAATGAACAAAAATAGAAATTACTTATAATAAGTCATATTGATAAAAAGATAATACCGATATTTCAAATACTATCGACTGTTCTACAAATAGCTTTGTATTGGAATTTACAGAAATCTTTTGACAGTCCGATAGAGATTGGACAACAATATTGTAATGTATAACTTGAGAATTGTTTTGGCTTTGTAGATACTATAGGAAAGCCTAAGAGTAGATTCTGTTTTTTCCTTTTTTAGTTTTATCAATTATATATTAATTAAAATATTAAACAAATTTTTAGTTACTTCCAATTCTATATAATTTGTATTGTCTACTATGTAGTATATAGTAAACAATTTGATATATTGGTAGTTTTAATATAAAATCATAGTTATGGGTGTAACAACTTCATTACATATTGTTTCTAGTGGTAAAGCATCCTTAAAAACCACGGTCCCCGTATTCATAGTAAAACAGTTTAATTTAAGAGCAGGCGATAGATTAGATTGGCGTATTGATATACATAATAATGAAATGGTAATAATTCTTAAAAAAATAAATTAATGGATCGACAAATGTAACTAGTTTATTGTTGTTATATGAA
>JALDXL010000207.1:0-4438 GCA_032155045.1 Nitrososphaerales archaeon | reverse complement strand
AAATTAAACCATAATTTCATTTTTTGAACAAGAAAACAATAAAACCATTTTATATCCAATCAAAATTTGGATTTTTAGGAGATTTTTTCAAGTCACTTCTTATAAATTCGTATTGTTTACTACCTATATCATAAGGATGTTCTGTTGACATGCTTATGAAATGTACATTTTTCATATCATGCGAATAATAAGGGGTTCTTAAGTGATGATAATCAACAATCTGTTTGTAAATATTTTTAAATTCAGCGTCATATTTCCTCTCGCAATTTTCATTTTATCATGGATAAGCTTAGACATATCAATCTAACACTGTGCAGATGGTGATTCCTTTACTTGATCTCCTGTAGTGATAATAAGTTCAGGATGAACGGCCAAAATATTGTTTATTGTCTTTTTGGTCTCTTCATTACAATACCAATCTCCTGTTGCTATAAAATTATAATCTGTTTTTGTAATTGTAGCGTTTTGTTGTTTTTGTTGCTGTTTGGTATTTTCATCAGTTTCACCATAAATCATCATATTGTTTACTATAGGATTGTTTACTAAAGCGATTATAAAAAATACAGTTACCAATATAATAAATATACATGTCAAACCAGACAGATTCCACTTTTTCAAAATTATTTCAATCCCTCACATTTGATTATTCCGTATAAATAGACTTGATGAATGATCAAGTAATTGACACAGGATAGATCTCTCCAAATTGTTACATTTAAAATATCTATTCATAATGTTTATAATGTTAGCATTTATTTCTTGAAAACTAAGTTAATAAAAAATTACAATGCATTATTAAGTAAATGTGTTATATAATTTTTTTAATTAACTATATTAGGATAATTATATTTTTACCTTGCAATAAGATAGAAATCTTTAAAATTCTATTAATATTTAGCTTTATTATCTAGAAACTTATTATTATATAGTCATCAATTTGTAAATTAATAAAATACAGTATGTAAGCTTTAGGTTAAGAAAATACAACTAGTATTGCTGCTGATATTAAAGAAAATCCTAACAAGCTGAAAGTTATCATATTTCTTCTCTCTGTTAACATACAAGCATCCCGTATAATATTGTCGTATAACCTCTATTATCAAGCATTTTTGATCGATTACTAAACATAATTTTATAAATTATCTAAAATTGATTGATTATCTGAATATCAAACTAGATTTAAATAATGTGATTTGACAAATATCTAATCCACTAATTTCATCATTAACTTTATTATTAATAATGGATTATTTACTTTAACTAAACTTTCTTTTGCTTAGGGGGAGATACCTGTCAATTTTGGTGGATAATTTGATAAAATCTCTATAAGGATATAGCTCACAAAAATGATGAAAAAACCAGAGAATGTATACGAAAGAACCTTTAGTAAGGCTTTTTTTCTAGCTAATTTGATTGAAGTAATTAATGCCATGAAAGATACAAAAGAATTATAATTATATAATTTTGGATACATATAACTAGTTCTGTGTTATTTGCTTTTCCTATTAGTACAAGTTAATACAAATTATTCTAAATAATTGTTATGGTTGGTTTTCTCTCTTATTACTGAATAGATAAATATCATCTTACAAGTTGATATTATTCATAAAATTTTTAAATTTCCCATTATAAAAAATAACTTCTGAAGAATATTGGTAATAGATATTTAGATAAAATGTTCCTCGGAAGTCATGTCATTCATTGTCATATTGAAGTAACGAATAATTCCAAATTGGTTATTACAGATTTGAGAAAAATTTTACGTTTATATGTATTAACTATATTAACTATATTCTATTTTCTAAAACTAACCAAAATTTATAGTAATAGGTAATCTATGATCATGTCTCTTTTATCTTCTAATTGTAATCTTACATTTTCATGAGAAACAGTAAAATAATAAAAATACAATTTTATTCAATAATTTTTTCCACTATAATAATAAGTATATTCATCAATTTTTCTCTTCAATTATTGAATGCTGAAGAGATAGAATATTCCAATTCCAATTCTGTGCAGACTCATAAAATGAATGATCTGCAATCAGATATTAACTATGATGGTGGAGAGTTTAATATTGCAGTTGCTTCAGATTGGGGATGTGATGATAATGCAAAAGCAACTGCCGCAAATATCCAAAACAAGGACCCAGAACTAGTTATTTCAGGTGGCGATGCAAGTTATGACAAATCTGCTGAATGTTGGTTTGAAATAATTCAGCCATTTAAATCAAAGTTAAAGATAGCAATGGGAGATCACGAATATAGTGATACTAGTGGAGGTGAAATAGGTATTATTAATCAATACCTGAAGCCTCTAAATCTAGCAAAAACATATTATTCTTACGATTTAAACAATGCCCATTTTGTTTTTATTGATCCATATATTGATTATGAACTTGGATCAGCTCAATATCAATTCATTGAAAATGATTTAAAAACTGCTTCCACAAATCCAAAACTAGACTGGTTATTTGTTGTTGAATCAGTACCTATGTATACCTCACCATCTAAACATCTTGCCGATTCTAATATCAGAGATATTTATCATCCACTTTTTGATAAATATAATGTAGATATAGTATTCAATAGTGATAATCACAACTATCAGAGAACTTTTCCATTAAAATACAATATTGATGATAGTTCTGATCCAATAGTAACAAATAGAAAACAAGTTAGTCATTATAATGATAATAATAACAATGAAGGAATAATTTACTTAGTAACCGGAACCGCAGGAAGATCGCACTATGAATTCGAAGGACAAGCTCCTTATGTTGTTAAACAGAATTCCAATAATTTTGGATTTGTTAATATAGATATTAATGGTAAAAACCTGGAAGTAACCTTTTATCCCAATACAGGTGGTGGTGAACCCAGATATCAAAGTGTAAATTATCAAAATAATGTTTTAGATCAGTTTACCATTTCAAAGGTAAATACAGCTAATAATAATAAATTCTGATGATTCATTTCGAATATATCTGTACAATCATATAGTAAAGATATTATTTATTGATAGAATAATAACAATACCTTCACTAATTATTATTATTTTCAAGACAGACTAAAATAAAGATTATAGAAAAGTACAACTAATTATCAATAATATATTTTTGAATTAGATGGTTGTACCACATGACTTTTATACAATTGTATTCTTTAATAATAGTTGAATACTATTCAAAATAATAAAAATATAAAAATACCAAATCAAAATAATTATCCAAACTATATAAATTATATCAATATTTATGAATCATATAATTCTTCAAATTGGTCAATAAATAATTTTGTATTTTTACATTCCTTAAATATACTATAAAAAAAGGCGAAATACGGGTTGAAACATATTTTCTGGATATCATTTTTTTCAGTTATATTGTCAGGGTTAATAATAAATTTTGCAAATCTGGGATACGCTCAAGGCTCATCTTCAGACAATACCACGATCCTTGGAAATATTCAAGCAATAACTCCTTCTTTCAATTTTGCTGTTGCTGCAGATTGGGGATGTGACAATAATGCTCAAGCAACTGTGAAAAATATCCAAAGCAAGGATCCAGAAATTGTCATTGCTAATGGAGATCTAAGTTATAAAAAATCTGCTGAATGTTGGTTTGAATTAATTCAACCATTTAAATCAAAAATGAAAATAGCAATGGGAGATCATGAATATAGTGATACTAGTGGTGGAGCAATTGGTGTAATAACTCAATATTTAAAACCTTTGAACCTAGCAAAAACATACTATTCTTTTGACAAGAATAATGTACATTTTACCATCATAGATCCATATATTGACTATGGTTCTACTTCTGATCAATATCAATTCATTGAAAATGATTTAAAAACTGCTTCCACAAATCCAAAAATAGACTGGTTATTTGTTGTTGAATCGACACCTATGTACACCTCATCATCAGAACATGCAGCTGATTCTACTATTCGAGATATTTATCATCCTCTTTTTGACAAGTATGATGTAGATTTAGTTTTTAGTAGTGATAATCACAACTACCAGAGAACTTTTCCATTAAAATATAACAGCCAAAGCGATAGTTCTAATCCAATAGTAACAGATAGAAATCAAATTAACTATCACAATATTAACGGTAACGGTAATGATAATAACGAGGGAGTAATCTATCTTATAACTGGAACTGCAGGAAGATCTCTCTATGAAATCAAACAACAAGCTTCATTCGTTGCAAAACAAGATGATAAACATTATGGATTTCTAAACATAGATATTAATGGTAAGACACTGAAAGGAACTTTTTATGGTAATGAAATCAAGCCTGGATATACATATGTAGATTATGAAAATAATGTTGTAGATCATTTTACAATATCAAAATAAGACAGTGTGTCTACTAACAACTTCAATAATTTGTAGATAATACCTATTCCTGATAATCTATGAACAATAAATT
>JALDXL010000206.1:0-4452 GCA_032155045.1 Nitrososphaerales archaeon | reverse complement strand
TTTAACTCATTTATAGCATAAATACTGTGTGTGCAACGATTTTATGAAACTCTTCACGGGCATGATGGAAAAATTAGACTAGAATTTCTTAATACAGGATATGGGGGATATGATATACATGCAAATTAAGATACCCTTACAGCTAGTTATGTATCCGATTATGGCATTCCTATAAAAATAGATGATTCTGTTTTTAATGAACCTAGAATATATAAAGTAAAACCTGAGATAACTGGAATAGATTTTGATAATACTTTTTTACCAGAACCTTTAAAATATGAATACGATATCGAAGTAAAATAGATGTCTAAATATATAGACAATTATATCATTATTAAACCTTTATTAAACTGAATACAGATATCATGATACAATAAATTGCTGAATTAATTTTTTTTGGAAGTTTTATGATTAGTTGTACTGATCGATATCAAGGAACAATTGATAAATACAAGCCATAGTTTAAGAAATTTTTTTTTCTTAATTATTTTTATTTTTACAAATAAATTTTATTAAATCAACTAGTCTACAAGCAAAACTCCATTCATTATCATACCAAGATAAAATTTTTACATTTGTTCCTTTATCACCTAGAACCATAGTACTTAAACCATCTACAATAGAAGAGTGCGAATCACCAATAATATCAGTAGAAACCAGTGGTTCTTCAGTATAGGAAAGTATTCCTTTTAAGTAGCTTTGAGATGCTTCTTTTAATGATTTATTTATGTCCTCTTTTGTAACTTCTTTTTTAAGTGTTAAAACAATATCAGCAATCGATCCATTACTTACTGGAACACGTAATGCTAGACCGTCGATCTTTCCTTTTAATTCTGGTATTATTTCACCTATTGCTTTAGCCGCACCAGTAGTAGTTGGGATAATAGACATTAATGCTGAACGAGATCTTCTTGGATCTTTATGAAAAGAATCAAGTAATCGCTGATCATTTGTATATGCATGGGTTGTAGTCATATATCCATTTTGTATTCCAAATTTATCATTTAAAACTTTGAGTACAGGAGCAAGTGAATTGGTAGTACATGAAGCCATGGATATAATATTATGTTTTTCAAATTCAAATTTGGAATCATTGACTCCTAAAAGTATAGTTAAGTCTACATTTTTTGCAGGAGCAGAGATGATCACTTTTTTTGCTCCTGCTTCAATATGTTTTATAGCATTATTTCCATCTGTAAATTTTCCTGATGACTCAACTACAAAATAAATATCCATGTTTTTCCATGGTAAGTTTAAAGGATCTTTCTCTGCCAAAATTTTTATTTTTACTTCTTTGTTTATTATCAATAAACTATTATTTTCATCGATGTCTATTTCTCCATCAAATCTCCCGAAAGTAGAATCAAATTTCAAAAGATGTACAATATTTTTTAAATCTGTCAAATCATTTATTGCAGCTATGTTTATCATATCCATAAATTCTTTGTCTTTAAGACAGACACGTAGAAAGCTTCTTCCTATCCGTCCAAAACCATTAATTGCTAAATTTAATTTCATTTATGATATATATAAAATACATTTACTAGTTATTATTGTTATTTTTTATATAATAATATTTTATATTCTTGAAATAAAATGAAAGAGAATAAGAAATATAACAAATAAATTCTCAAAACTAAACTATAAAGAATATTCTAAAAATGAAGTGAAGTCTATGAATATAATTAAAAAAATGATAATTAATAAAGTGTTAACAAAAGATGATAAATATAATAAAATGTTTTTTTTAATAATGAATTTATTCTCTCATTTTGAACGACAATTACAATCCTAATTTATTTTTATTATTTGTACTTATATTTGATTTCAGCAATTTTGAATTATCCAATGGAGGATCTTATTGTATTTGATTCAATATGGGAAAGAAACTCCATTGCAGTTATCCTCATAGAAGATATTCCTGTCCTAAACGGATATGCACCTCTCCCTTGAAGAGTTAATGGATGTACCCATTCATGCAGCATATTTGAATGTACATTATTATTTGAAACAATATTTGAAAGTAAAAGGTTGCAATCGTCTATCTTACCAAATCTTGTTCTTGCAAGCATTTCTATTCCTGTGATCCAAAGCCAAAAAGTATGATTGTGATATTCATTCGGTTCAAGCAACCAAGGACCTGTTTTAGTGATCTCTGTCTCAGTAACTAAAGGTAAATTATTTTTCCAAATTCTTTTTTTTAATACATCCAGTGTACTTACAGCATGTTGGAATACAAGATCTAAATTAATAAAATTATTATAAAATTCTGATGTTGATGGATAGTCTATTATATTGATGTTATTCTCTGCGAATTTATTATCTTTACTCGTTTCTTTCTCTGTTAATGCAACAAGATAAAGGGAAATATCTTGGGTTACAAGTCTATTATGCATTTTTTTATCCAAATGCAAATCAGCATCTAGTAGATCGATGTAACTTCCATCTTTTTTAGACCACATTTTACTTTCTACTGCTATTATTGTTCTATTGATCATTGACTCTATCATTTTTGTTTCTTCTGTCTTTTTTCCTAACTTTTTTAATAACACCAAAAAATTTTTTAATGCAAGTATCCAACAAGCTTGACTATATACCACTTTTCCTATGCGTAGCGTTGTATCCATCCAATCTTCGTTATGTTTTTGTTCTAATAACCCATCATTATCTATGTCTCTATTTTGAAGATATTTCAATGCCTTTAACATAGGTGGAATCAATAAGGTAATGGTATCATTCAATGAAAGTTCTGAGAATTGAGTTTTATATTCGATTTCATTATCAATATTTTTATTAACTGGTAATGTAAATGAAAATTCTGTTTCCTTATTAGCATAAATGTCTTTCAAATCTAGGAGATTAGATAAAATGTATGATGTGGTGGATATCATTAACGCTGTAGAATCAATATCTGGATTTTGTGCATAAACTTCGCAAAAACTTTTATTTTTTTCATTATAAATTGTAGTAGGGAGAGCACCATCAAATTTAGTTGTTGTGTCCTCATCAGCAACTATTGGATTGAAATTCATTTCTGGAGATCCTCTTCCATATAATAATGGTTTTCTTTTTAAATTAGAATCTAGTAATGATGGTGATGATGATGTTTCTCTTCCTGTTGTTGTCGTTGAATGTATTTGATTTGACCAAATTAAGAGAATTTGTTCTAGTGCTATTTTATGATATCCCGAAAGAAATTGATCCCTCAGAATAAAAGCAGCATCCCTTGTCCATACTGCTTTATAGTATCCTCCCGGGTTTATACCCCTGTCAACTTCTGTTCGAGTAAATTCTATAAATTTATGTAAGCGTTTAAAAAATGCTATTTTCTCCTTCTGCTTCTCCTTCTCCTTCACTTTTTGCGTGATAGAACTCACTATAAATCCAGATCCGTTCCTTAAAATATTAATTAGTTTTGGAAATCTATTTTGATAGATTTATCCCTAATATTTATCAAACATTTTGTAGATATTATTATAGGGAAAATAATGGATAACGTTAATATCAATAATTTTGACAAGAAAAATAAAATAAATGAAATAAATTATAAATATAAATGTGAAGAATGTGGAATTGATTTTGGAAATAGTTTAGGTGATATGGAATTACATAAATTAATTATTCATTTACAAAGTGGAAATATCAATATAAATCATTATAAAAAAATTAGTACATAAGCACTGGAATATACTTCTCGATAAATAGCCATAACTATAAAAAAACCAAGAAAAAATATCTTAATTATTAAAATATATTTGAATAAAAACATCTGTCTTTCTATTTTCTATTTTTATTTTTATTTATTGGGTAAATAAGATGACCATTATGTCTAATATAATGAAACTACTTGACAAACGGTCTCGTATTTACCTCATCTTTATTTATTTTTGAGTATTAATAATTTTGTGGTACATTCGATGAATGTACTCTATAATTGGTAATAAAATAAGATACAAGTTTAAATAAAAAATAACAAAAGTAAGAATAAGAAATTTTGTGTTTAGGTTAGTTGCCTGAAAGTATTTATTTAAAATTAGTTCGAATTGCATATAACTTGATAATCAAATATATTTAACTTATATAATTTTATATAAATTAACATGAATGAAGGTCCTGTTAATTTAACAAAATGGATTTAGCTCTGTATGTCCTATCTCTAATAATTGATTGTTAAATCTCTCAGAAATAAAACATCCACCTCTATTATTATGTACTCTTTGTATTTGTACTTTCTTGATTTGAGTTTAAGAAATACATCTAAGGCATTAGTAATCTTTAGATAAATTTGAATTGTATTTACTTTAAAGATCCGTTGAATGTACAATAATTAAAAATAATAAAAGTTTCGAATAAAGAACTAATATACTAAAGTAAAATATAGCATTAGGTAATTATAAATTACAAATATATTTAACTGTAATATTTTGTAGTACAGAGTAAATACAAACTTAA
>JALDXL010000205.1:0-4464 GCA_032155045.1 Nitrososphaerales archaeon | reverse complement strand
TTTTGGATTGATAGTATTAGAAGAAATCATATCTTGATTATTTAATCACTTCTAGACAAAGCTATCATTGAAGCTTTATCCTTGTTACCATTATTATAATTGATCTCATCATTGGCAACATATCCAACAATAAAATCGACATTCCAGTACGAATTTTTTATTTGTGCATAAATAAGATTATAATAGAAATCTTTTTCCTTGTTATGAATTAGGTAATCACCTATCTGAAACCTATAACCTTTAGGTTTATTTACTATCATGCCATTACTTAATACAGTAACCATGCTTTCAAATTTATAACTATTAGTTATTTTCAATTGGTAAAATCATCCTATATCTAATCAAAGTCCAATCAATCATTTCTATAGTCTTTTGATAACTTTCAACATAGTTAGGATACTCATCTGGTAACTTCTTTTCTAGTTTTCTTTGAAATTTTGCCCTAACAGATAGCAAATAATTTTCATATTTACTATACGCTTCTTCTGTAATCTGATCATTCTCATCATCGTATTGATTTATCCAAGGATCAAGGTTTGGCATATTTCAAAAACAATAATAGTATTTTATTAATAGGAAAGATACTTTGCTAGAGGGAGAGAGGTAGACGATAAAGAAAAATGTATAGATGTTGGTTTACGCGTCTCAAAATACGAGATAAAAAGGTAAATAGAAGGGAAAAGTGTGCTGGAATTTATAAATAGTTTATACTTGATTAAAAAGAATCATTTCTTTTTTTATAATGATTATATTCATCAGAATCTCAAAATTAACCACAAGTTCAAATCCCATTGCTTCAATGATAATTCTGTAAATCTTTTAGAATTCTAGATGATATAAATCCGCGAATGTAGTTGCAAGGATAGAGTCCCAATCCGAGAATGGTAAATTAAATTATAATTTTCATTAGATCCCCTAAAAATATATTAAAAATTACCTTCTTAAGACATAACAATTTTGATGTTGTATTGGTTTTGTAAAATTTCCTTTATCCTAGCAGGATAGTACCTATGTTGCTTTCTGATTAGCAATATCTTTGTTCTACTTTTTTGTCTATCCTATAGATAATATGTGGTTCTTCTGGATATTCATTTAGTAAATCAAAACCATTTTTTTTGATATCTATTCTAATATCTGTAGAAACTCGTTCTGTAATTGTTAATTGTCTTACGGATATCTGTTATCTTTTATCAATCTAATTTTGATTTTATACAACATCATCTTATCTTTACAGAATCTTTTCTATTCTATACCTGTATAATACTCCTCTTTTCCTGTAATATTTGTAGATAAAAGAATGTAACAGATGTTATGAGATAATACAATTAATGAAAAATCAATATTTTTATATTCATATTTTCATATTTTCAGGTATTGAATAACGCGGGTATTAAAATAGCGGCTTTAATCATTATGACGACATTAACGGTTTTAGGGATGTTACTTGCATATCCAACAATAACCATTTCCGCGCAAGAAAACATGACCAATACCGATCAAAACATGACCAATACCGATCAAAACATGACTTCAACAGGTTTTGGAATTATATCTGGTGCAGCAAGAGGAGCTAATTAACACAAAATCATATATCACAACCAGCCTCTGCATGACCAATGAATTCTCCATTAAATTTTTTTCCTCTCCAAATCAAAAAACTACTTAATTTTGGTACAAAAAATATACATATTGTTATCTATGTTCTTATCGCTGTTCTATCCTTAGACACATTGTTAAATCAAACAGGCGACTTAATTGGTAAACCGCTAAAAACCTATGGAGGAATTGTTCTTTTCGTCATCTTATCAATAATAACTATGATAAGTCAGATATTTGTTCTACAATTTGTAGGTAAAAAAAGTAAAGAGATTAGAAAAAAAAATGGAAAAATAAGATTAATGCATAGATTTGTTTCTATAAGTCAATATACAATAATTACCCTATTTGTTTTTCTTATCTTAGAAATAACAATAAACCAGAATTATTTGCCCATATCTTCAATGCTAGTGACTATGATAAGTTACATGCTAAGTACTATCCTGATGGCCGTATTTACTGGCGTATTTCTTTCATGGTATAAAACTAATCGCAATTCAGTTTTAGTATTCGTATATGGATTGTCCTTTGCAACTGCTGCAATAGCATCACTTGCAATACTGTTAGTATTTACCTATCAATTTAGTGAGAAACTTTTAATCTCCATCCTTCCCACATCTCCTGGAACTTTTCTTTCTACTGAGGAAGGTTCAATCTGGAAAATCTTTGCTAAAATTTATCAATATAATGATATGGCCTCTTTTTTCCTTAAATGGGGTGGAACAGCATTAGTTTTATATCATTATTCTTACAAGATTGGACGAGCAAAATACTGGTTCCTACTCAGTCTACCACTTTTGTATTTTTCAACTTTAATGCTGTATCATCTTCACATCTATGAACCACATGAAGAATTTGAACAACTAATATTCTACAGCGTTGTTGCTTTGAACTCAACATTTGGAGGGATTTTGTTTTACATAGCATTCAAGCTTACAGTCAAGAACTTTAAAGGCAATGAATTATTTGCGAGTTATCTAATTATGGCGGGATATGGATTTATGTTATTCTTTTCAGGTTCCCAATCGGTTCTTACAAATATGGCATACCCGCCTTTTGGATTTTCCACTGTTTCCTCATACGGTCTTGGATCATATCTGATACTTGTCGGTCTTTCATTATCGGCGGTCTCGATTTCAAAGGACGAACAATTAAAAGAAATGATTAAAAATTCAACAATGGCTGAATCCAAATTTCTTCATAGCATTGGAATGTCAGAGTTGGAGCGTGAAAATAAATTGTTAAAAGATATCGTAATCAAAGCCAGACAACAAAAGGAGAATCTAGAAAAAGATACAGGAATAGAATTATCCATCACTGAAGACGATGTCAAAGAATTTGTAAGAGAACTAGAAGTCAATCAGAACGACAAAGACAACGATAAGGATAATGACAATAAAGAGGATGAGGAAAAAGGTAATCAATAATTCTAAGAATAAGAACAAAACATAATTAGATCCTAGATCCTTTACATAATTAAAAAGTTTAGAGATATTCCTCAATTCTGCAGTTTAAGTAATATTGTATCTGATTATGAGAAAAAAATCGATTGGTTACATAGAAATAGTAAAAGTTTAATATAAAAAATTAAAATCTCAGATATATTATAGCATTATTTAAATTTTCCAAGGTATTATTCTTATTTTTACTTTGAGAATTATTTTATAGTATAACAATATTTGATAATGTTGTTATATATTTTGAACTCACTTCTAAATGATTTGAAAATTTAACAAATATAACTATTATTTGGAGATGATTGAATCGAACGTTATTATGCATCAATCTAAAGTATATTTTCTATAGATATAATGAAAAATATATAATCAATAATATTAATCTTAATATCATTCAATAATTAACTAGTAATTATGTCTTCAACTAAAAAAGATATTAAAGAAACTACAGACAAGATTAACCAAAGCGTAAATAAATTTCAAGAAGATAACAGAAGAATCTTTGAAAATAATGTAGATACTTTCAGAAAATACCAAGAACAAGTTAATCAAATAATACAACAAATATCAAAAAATAGTATAGAGTTACAAAAAAATATCTTTAATACATATCAATCATCCTATTCTCAATTCTTTGATAACCTAACTAATAACCAATACTGGAATAATTTCAATTTTTCAGAAAAATACTCTGAAACATTCAATACAATAAATAAAAATATAAAGGATTATACAGTAAATGCTACAAACCTCATCAATGAAACCTCTACTGGTGCTATTGAAAATTTTAATAAAGCAATAGAACTTACCCGAAGATATTACAACAACACAATACAAAACATCGACGATTATTCACAAAAAATAGAAAGATCATATAATCGACAATAAATATTTATAAAACAATAAAAATTTAATTTTTTTCCTTTTTAATTAATATAATATTATCTTTTTACATTGTTGCTATCTTAAAAATAAGAATTTTCTTCTACATATTATGAATATCAAAATTTCAATATCAAAGAGAAAATACATATTCATTACAATTGAATTTCGAAGAATTCCTAGAGAAAGATTTGAGTTTCTTTGTTATGTAATCCCAACCTATACCTTCAGTTTGTATAAAGTATTTTATTTAATTGCATAATATTTAGTTCCTCTTCTAAGTCAAAATATAGTTCTTTGTCAACCCAAGGAATATCTTCTATTTTTTCATTTTTGTAATAATTATCCCATCCACATTCTATAATTTGTTTGGTAATTTCATTTATTCTTTGTAAATTTTTATTATATTGTTTCTTTTTTGATCTCGAAATTTATTACTTCAAAATTTTTTTTTAGAAAGAATAATATTTATTATTTTTTTATTATAATGATTTCCTTCTGTTTTATAATACTGATTAATATTATTATA
>JALDXL010000204.1:0-4467 GCA_032155045.1 Nitrososphaerales archaeon | reverse complement strand
CTTTCAAATTCTTTTAAATAATTTTTATTTCTAGATCGCCATTTCTTATTTACAAGGTCCTTTGTATATAACCACATATCTGTAATGACATAACTCTGCCATTGAATAAATTCATCTTCTAATTCTTTATCATGTTTCAAGATAAAGCCTAATCTGTCATAAGCAGATGCTACATTCTTTGCCGATTCTTCGGTTGCAGGATCTATTTCGAAAATTAAATTATCATCATTATTGCTACTCGCATCTTTTAATTGATTCAAAAGTTTATTTTTCCTAAGCGCCCTTCTTGATTGAATAAATTTTTCATCTTCTAATATTCTAACTAGATTTGTAACATTAAAAAACAGATCGGCTTGTCTCTTACGTTTACTCTCTTTATGAGTTCTTAAAATCCTAGCCAATGATAATCCAGTAGCTATTAACGAAAAAATGAATGAAAATAATATTATGGGCTCCATCTAATTAGATCTAATAAAACTCATTTCTTAACTTTATTTTTCTGATAAAAAATCTAATGATCAAGGAATGAGAAATGAAATAAATTGAAGATTTTTACCAAGAAATTATTTTTAAATAAAATACACACACTTTCCAAACGTTGTCATAGTCGTCATAGTCGTCATAGTCGTCATTATTATTCGGTTAGCGGTAGGAGTGGATGGTAAGAAATATTGAAATTACAGAATCAACAACTTACAGATATTGAAATAGTATCAGGATTAGATTTTATTATATCGCATTTAGCTGGAAATGTCCTGTTTCCAAGAACTATAATGACTAAAAAATTAGGATATCAATTAACAATAAATTCAAAAGAAGAAGCGTTAGAAAAATTTCTGGATTCAGAACTTCTGGATTGCAGACTTAATTCCTATCCAAATTTGACAGAATATAAAGACGTTCCAAGATATAAGCCAAGTCTCTTGTTTATAGACTTGGATAAAAATAACTTTAAAACTGATGGAAAATTTGAATTTGCTTTATATAAAACTTTAAAAAATATCAAGGAAAAATTAGAAGGATCTCCTACAGTTTTATTTACGGGTGGTGGATATCATATTTATCAACCTGTAGATTGTCCAACTGCATTAGAAAAGATTACAGAATTTTCTCAATTTGATAAACCTTCTGAACAATTTCTTAGGTTTGCAAAAGATTATTTATCCAATGGTAGAGCAGATAAAAATAATAATCCTTCATTCAAAAGTTGTTTACTCAGAATACCAGGATCTATAAATTCGAAATATAATACCAAAGTCAAAATAATCAAAAAATGGAATGGAATAAGAGCTCCTATTACAAGAGATTTTATAGAAGAATTTAGAACATATTTGGTCCAAAAGAAGATAGATCAACAGAAGCAAATACAAAAAATACTAAATGAGCGATCTAAAAATAAAAATAAAATCAATACTGAAAATTATTATTCTTGGATTGAGCACTTATTGAATACTTCGATTCAAGACTTTAGAAAATTAGTAATTGATCTTGTATTATCTCCCTATTTAATCAATGTAAAGAATTTATCCTTTGAAGAATCCTATAATATTATCAAGAATTGGGTAGATAAATGCAATGAGCTTAATAAATTAGATAATTATAGAAATTTTGAATACAGAATAAAATATGCACTAAAAAATGCAATGAATAAACAGATAGGACCAATGAGCTTAGAAAAGATCAAATCAGATCCTACATATACAGACTTGTACAAAATTTTAAAAAGCAAGGGAGTTTTAACATAAATGACCTGAAAAACTAAACGTGAACGTGGTCAATATTATAGTATGCTGTTAATGGGTCAAATCATTCATTTGAATAGCTCATTCAAAACATTGTATGAACAGGTAGAGAGTATGCTGACATAGCAACTTTAGAATTACATACTTTTAGACCACCTAAAACACCAACGTTTAATCAAATGCAAAATATAGAAACCTCTGAAGATTATTTTTTACAAGAACTTTCAATGTTTTTTGATACCCTGAAAAAGACTGAAATTTTACACAAGTATGATGTCAAGTTCACTATCAGACCAAAAAATAAAATGAAAATGACTAAAGAAAAACGTAAAATGTTAAAGAAATAAAGAGAGGTTTAAGCACACATGGCAATGCACATTTCTGCACTAGATGGACAAGGAGATTTGCATGCTTTAGTTTCTACTAGTTGTTGACTATATGTTGTCTCATAGTTGTCATTATCAACAAAGTTTTTTTCTTCTCCAAAAGCATTATCCATTTCAAAAATTACAGGAACAAGAAGTGCATAGAGTATTGTTGTTATCACAAAGGATTGGATTGCAATAACTGAGTTTTTCATTTATATTTTCCTTCAATATATATACAGCATATTCGAATAATAGGATTTTAATACAATAATTGACAAATATTTCTGTAAACATTTCCGAAAAAAGTTGTCTTGGGTAACAATTTTAATCAAGAAATAAGGGTTATAACCACGATTTATAATATTTGATGACTCTTCCATTAGAACGAAAAGGAGTCATATACAAACCAAAAAAAAAAGATTAATTGAAAATAAAAGTCAGTTCTTTGAAGGTTAGGCTGGGGGTTGGAATCATAGTAGGAATATGGGCTGTAATCTTTGGGATTGTAGCGAGTGGAATATTAAAGTTATAAAATACAAATAATAGAATAAATATCCCCAACTATTTTTTTATTTTTTATTATTTTAGTTATACAAAGTTAGTATCCAATATTAAAAAGCAATTTACAATATCATTATAAAATAAAATGACAAGCTAATGATAAAGACAATTATAATTCCCTAAAACAGTACACATGATAAGTATCTCTAATCTTCCTTCGTACGTTAGATATATTTTCTCTTCATAGTAAATATATGTAAAAGTCGATTATAATTTTGATAGGCTTGTTGGTGATTCTACTGCCACTAGGTAATAGTTTGAATATTCCAAATGCAAATGCTATTGCAGATTATGATACAGAACAATATAAAAGAAATCTAGATTTGTCAAATGATCATTACTATGTGTTCCCTCAAAATAGTGATTCATCACAGAAATTAAAATGTAATAATATTAATGTGAATGTAAATGGATTGGAACTTGACGTACTTCATTTATTGAAGATAGTGATCTAGCCGCAGAAACAGTAGGAGATAATATTGATCCAAGCTCATTTGCAGGCAATAATGGTGATAGTTCGGAAATCAATGATTTCAGGTTCATATGCATAAACAATAACAATAATACGATAATTGAAGGAGGAGAACCAGTACCCCCAGAACCACCAACTACTACCTTTAGTGTCAGTAAAACTGTTACATGTGACCCACTTACTAATACAAATGGTGTTGAAGCGTGCAATAGAATTACAACAGAAATACTTCCAAATGAATTTAGTTTTGAAATAACCGCTAACAATCCAGATCCAGATACTTTTGCTGGTTCAACTGTTCCAGTGATAGTTACATTGGATTTAGGTAATTATCAATTGAATGAAACAATAGGTGCATCAGTACAAACAACAATAAATGATATTCAGACCGACGTAGGTGTTGATATAAATAGAAGCGCAATATTTTCAGGAGATTGTGTTGTAGAAGATCCTAATAACCCGTTATTAGCAACAGGAACAATTGCAGAAGGAGAAGCCAAGACCTGTAATATAGACAATCATTTTGTAATATTTACCTAATAACAAAAATAATCCAACCTTTACTTTTTCTTTTTAAAATATTAAATTAATTGTTTATTTATTCTTCTGCTGTTACCATGAATTCATTTTCCATAACAGAAGGCTATTTATGAATTAATTTTCTTTAATTTTTATATAATATCATTAACAAGTTTCCATTACTGAAATAAATAATTCAGTCAGTCCAAAGATTGCCATAGTCTTCTAGAAGTGTCCCAACTTAGGGGGGGTTATGGCTTTACCTCATTAACTTCGTTCTACAAATATTATATAGTTCATTTTCCAAATTGACTTACTATATAAAAAGAAATTCAACCATAATAGAATCTGTCTCAAGTTCTATTCCGACCATGGCCTTCTAAGGGTTGGGAGAATTCCCTAGTAGGCTATGGTTTTAATGAATGTTATAATTGTTGAAATATTTTTAGTTGGGTATTATTATCATTAAAAATAATCTCTAGTTATAGGTGAATAAAGTTACTGCAATATTTAAATAAAATATTAGAAGTTGTAATTTTAATTCCTAGAAAATTTATCGATCAAGGGCTAGGAATATACATATTTAGGCAGTCATAGTCTGAGTGGAATTGTAAGTCTAAGCAACTATATTTCCTTCAGACTATGGCATTTTAATTTTATAGTGTTGCAATATTTCTGAATTGCAGGTTTAAATTTAGCAATAATATAGGAACTCACAAATAATTTTTTATATTTTGATATTGTATATTGTTATACACAAAAACAGAATCTAATGCGTTCAATTGGCCTTCTGTTTGAACCTAGT
>JALDXL010000203.1:0-4477 GCA_032155045.1 Nitrososphaerales archaeon | reverse complement strand
AAACGAATAAAAAATATACCAGATATTGTTATAGTATTGATTAATCAACTTATGATAGAGATTTTACCTTTTGCACATCAAAGGTTAGTAATTAATTTTGTATTTTATTTCTCTCTTTATATTTGACAATACATCTGTCCATCAGTAGACTGTATTTTTAGTACTTCTTCAAGCTGAGCAATGATATTTTTAGCGCTTGTTAGATTAATTTTACCGGTTGAATTAAGTTGGGTTTCATCTCCCGTTTTCTTTATTTGCCATACCGTGTTTGAATTTGATTTTGATATTATTTATTATCTCCTGTACTTAAAATGAAGAAAATTATTAAAGAAACAATAATGATTACAACAATGATTCATTTTTTATATATTTCATTTTAATAATAGCATGTTTTATTATTTTAGATTTAATATTTACAGATTTACACCAATTACAAATATTTTTAGATATACTATGATGACATTATCTATCTATAAAATCTAATAAAATAATATATTTAAATTTGCTTCCATAATTTTTAATTTCAATATCTTTTCTACCTCAACTATTAATATGTCGTAATTTAACAATTTAATAATTAGATCAAAGTGTTAAGGAATAAATTTGTATAATTGATGATAGAAATTATCTCATATTATATATATTAAAACTTGTAAATATAATAATAAATATAGAAAGAATGGTTAATTAGACAAATACTTATAGATATTATTTTAATCATTAGTTAAATTTTTTATACTCACTAGTAATAGATTATTTTTATTATATACCTTTTTTTTGACTATTGAAACAATATAACAAACCATCTTTTGAACCAATAAATAACATATCATTTACAATGCAAGGAGACGATTCTATTGCATTCATTGTGGGAAATTTCCAGTTTAATCTACCTGTTTCACTTTCCAAACCATATATATGAGAATCTAATGAGCCTACATATAATATTCCTTCATTCTTTGTTATAGCAGGAGAAGACCAAATCTTGCCTTCAGTTCCATATTTCCAATTTAATGAACCATCATTAGAGTTTAATGAATAGATATTATTATCAGAACATCCAAAAAAAATATTATCTTTTGATATTGCAACTGAAGAAAGAATAGGCTTACCAATCTCATGTTGCCATTTGATAGAACCCGTAGATTGGTCTAAACAATACATTATACCCTTTTGTGTACCTATAAACAATGAATTAGTTAGTTTCATCAAACATGGAGTAGCCCTAATCTTACCTTCTAACTTAGTTTTCCAATTTAACTTGCCTCCTAAATCTAGGTTATAGAGATTAAAATCATCTGATCCAATAAATATGTCTTTCTTATTTGTTGCTGGCGATGACCAAATAGAGTCATCGCTATTAAAGGTCCATATAATATTTCCCATCAAATCTATTGCATAGACTGTAGAATCTAGTGATCCAACTACAATTATTTTACGGTCACAAATACATGGAGAAGAAAAAATATCACCTAATATTTTTACTTCCCATTTACTATCTCCTTCCTTATTAATATCTAATGCATGGATTGAATTATTTGCAAGGTGTTTTGAATCATCATTAAGAATCCAAGTATTAAAGGTACAAGAAATCAATAAATTTTCATGTAGTAATGGTGATGATACTAATGGGGATCCTATATATTTTTGCCAATTGATCTTTTTTTTGTAAATATCGATTGCAAAAATTCTACCATTGATAGTCGAATTATAAATAGTATTATTATAACAAATAGCTGACGATATCATTGGTTCTAATCCTATTATCCAAAATAAAGATATGTCTCGGGTTAATTTATCTGAACAAATTCCATTTCTCTCTTCATTTCCTCTAAATAGTAACCAAGAATTTGCACTATTCAAGTATTAGAATAAGATTTGTCTTATATAATTATTTAATCTCAAACTATCTCTTATTTGAAAAGTATTTTCTAATTCTATTTAACTTACAAATAAATTGACAGAAATAGAACATCCAAAATTACTATTTGTTTATTAATTATATTTACTGGAAATTAAATTATTTTAATATAATAATTATGGATTTCTAAATTATGTGACTATATTTAAATATTAAAATATCTTTAACAGTTTTAATTGTCTTCATTGTTTTAAATAATCGAATTTTTTCATATAAATATTTTAAGACATTTCTAAAGTAACTTTTTTTAACTTAAATAAATTTAAATAATAACTACTTATTTTCTAATTTATGGATATCTCAATTTACTAGTGCAAAGCTTAAAATATATATTAGTAATATATTTTTTTATATATATTATCGATTTGTTTATGACTTGTTACCAGTAAATTACTCCCAACTATCAAATAATATATACAGGTATTGAATTTGAAAATCGTGGTATACAATACTATTTTCATTCACCATTACCATGTATCTAATTAAGCTTAAAGAATATTTTTAGATTAAGATGGTTTTCACTATAATTAACTTTATAGGATAATATTGTTATTTATCAATAAACAAAATAAAATATTTAAAAAATAGTATTTTACCATATTCTTTTGCTATAGAAAGATAGACTGACATGGAATTCTTCAAATGATTAAAAAATATTGTTAATATCGTTTATTATGTGTAATGTCTATTCAATAATTAAGTTTAATATGTCAAATAGTAATAATAGCAACAATAATAAAACTTTTAAAATATTACTAGCAATTGATGGTTCGGATCAATCACTAAAAGCAGTAAACTATGCAATAGATACAGCAATACATCAAAAATCAAATGTACAAGTGATAGCAATTACAGTGATAGAACTTGCCAAACTTAATTTATCTACTTTTATAGCTGCACCTACCTATGGATTAGAAGATCTTAAAGAAAAAAGGAAACAAGCTGAGAAGTTACTTGATGGAATTGAAAAATTAGTTAAAGGTAAAGATAAAACTATTGAGTTTAAATCAGATATTCTCGAGAATCCTACATTAAAAATAAGTTCTATAATCATAGACTACGCTGAAAATGAGAACGCGAATTTAATAGTAGTTGGAAATAGAGGTAAACATGGTTTTAAGAGGCTGTTATTGGGAAGCGTTGCATCAGATATTGTAACTTTTTCTCACTGTCCAGTTTTAGTAGTAAAATAGAGATTTGGGCTCAAGTTAACGATAAATCAATAGCCATGGATATTCTATTTTTAATAAGTTTTAGATTTGAAAGAAATACAGAACATCAAACTATTGTAGTTATATATTCTCTTTATCTATACTTTCTTGGTTTGAGTTTACGAAATATTTCAACAGCATTAGTGATTTTTAAGGATGAAAAAAGGAGTAACATATCTATTTGAAACTGGATTCAGAGGTTTGCAGAATATCCAATTTACAAACATAAAAGAATATCAGTCTTCATAATATATGAAACTGTATCCAGATTGGTAACCAGCATTTTTGGTTATGGTATTGTTGTATTGAACCCAGTACATAGGTTCATCTTGGGATTAGATGAAACGAGTAAATCAATACTTCAAAGATAGAATAGAAAGGTTGATGATTACTATCCATGTATGCAACAACAAGAAAATAGTGAATGCAGTATATTTCATGTACATAATTAGTTACAATTCTTTGTATCTATGTATAATGATATAACAAAAAACAATAATGAGTTTGAGTTAAAGGAAGAAAATATTTATCTTAAATTAATAGAGCTGAAAATTGATTACTGTTTCTTAGGAAAATCATGCAATTCAACCGATGAACATCGTAAACACTTCCTAATCTCATTGCTGCTCAGATAGGAAATGTAAAAGCATTTCGAACATTGTAGTCGAGATAATGCTTCTGTCAGTTCTAATGAATTATTCTCGGTTTGTTGTAGAACGTGATTGAGAACTAATTTTTCTACCACAACAGTAATTATATCGTTCATCTGTTGTAAATTGGAATTTCTATATCTTAAATATAAGTTAATCATTTCACTTGCTAACGACTCTTTTTTGAACTGTTTTTTATTTTTATTAAATCGTCTGAATAAATGATCGCGTAAATACCATTCAGCTTCGTTAACTTGTATATCTCCCATTATTACAATATTAAATAAATTCTTCTTGATAAAAATCATACGACACAGTAATAGGTAAATAACAATACAAAAGAAATCAGTATATTTGATTTGCATTAATCATAATAAATAAGTTTTAGAAACAAATTTTCAAAAGAAGAAGAAGTTTTTGAAATCGGAAGAGACACTAACTTCATTCTCCACCTTCATTCTTCTTACTTTTGTAGGAACCTATCTGTCAAATTATTTCTTGTTTTTTGCAATAGATGATATTATATATTCCAAGTTATACTATGATATAATATAATATCAGATCGTGATATAAAAGATTTTAACAATTTACAGTAGCCTTCTGTTTATGGAAAACGAACCAACTAAGGAGCAATACTAGGTTCAAACAGAAGGCTAATTGAACGCATTAGATTCTGTTTTTGTGTATAATAATAT
>JALDXL010000202.1:0-4479 GCA_032155045.1 Nitrososphaerales archaeon | reverse complement strand
TTCTTTTAGACTAATCATTAAACCAACTTGTTTTAAATAAATTATTTAAAAAAAATCCAAAATCAAACCCATATTATACATAAATTATACATATATTCTATACCAATCATATTAAATAAATGGTATAATAGATAGTTTATAACAACAACGTCATATTCAATATTTATTAATTGTTTATCGATCCTTACAAACAATGTGACGATTTATGAGGTTTAAAGAAAATTTCTTTACAAGAAAAATCAACCTAAGGATTAATTCATTAGAATATTAATTTGATATTTCTATGACATAAAAAAAAGCAAATATAAAATTGTGACAAAAATGGGAAATAGTTTATAATATCAGTGTTAGAAAGGTTATCGCCATTATTGCTCCCATCGTTGAAACGAGTCCAATTATAACTCATTTGAAGTTTAATGATATTTTTTTTATTTTCTTTTAATATATTTTTATTCATATCTTATTTTTCCTAATTAAATATATAAAAAAATACCATCAAACTTTATTGTGGGGTGGAATAGAACCAGATTTTTGGTCCTTCTAAAAGTTTTTATATTATTTTAGAGATTCAATAGTCAATATTTTAGTAAGGTTAAATAAAATTACAATAACAATTATGACAATAAAAACTATCTCGCCCTTTTTTAAAAAATTAAGATTTAATATAAATTAAGAGGATGTTATAAATTTCTTATGTCATATAATAAAGATAAATATTTTAGTTGTACTTATTGTGGAGCAGAATTTACTGTTGTGAAACCAGATGATATACATACAAAACCAAATAAAAATAGAATTAAAAGAGATGATATCGAAATTTTGTATAAATGCAATGAGTGTGGAAAGAATAATAAGATATATTGGTCTTAACAACAAAGTTCTACATAATTTTTAATACATATTTATTATATTGTCTATTATGTTGTAATCTTTTTGTGTTACCAATTATATAATAAATATTAATATTTCTAAAAATAAACTTGTTAAATTAATGGTTTTCAAATAATTTCTTTACAAGTTTTAATTTCTATTGGGTTGTCACTAAATTTTGTTCAGAATATCTGCTATGTCTATTTTAATCTTTAGATATTATAAACATAAATGTATTCCCAATATTGTATTTCTTTTTGGTGAGTTGAATTTAAACCTAAAAGAAAGGATTTTATCAATTGTTATTATTAATAACCATTAGCTTCAATTGACTGTTATCTATTCAAAAATCTAAAATAAAGCTGTTAACGGTTATTTCGCAAATTAATTATTTAAATCATCTATTAAAGATTAACTTTTTATAGATTATATAATAAAAAACTCAAATGTATGACGAATACACAACATGCAAAAAATGCAATCACCTTAAAAGAAATCACTTAGTTTATCAAGGCGATAATAAATGTACAAAATGTGGGTGTCGTCAATTTATAGACTAGTTATTCGACAATAGTGGTAAATTAAAATACTAATTTGTAATACTATAAATTTCAAATAATATAATTGCATTAAGATTAATTAAATTTAAAAGATTTGACGTAAAACGGACCTGTTAAATTAACAAAAATAGATTTAGCTGTGTATGTTTTATCTCTGATAATTGATTGTTAAATTTCTCAGAAATAGAACATCCACCTTTATTGTTATGTATTCTTTGTATTTGTATTTTCTCGGTCTTAGTTTACGTAACACTTCTAGAGCATTGGAACCATTTAAAGATGAAAATAGGAGTTTTGTATCTGTCTGGAATTGGATTCAAAGATTTGGTTCATTGCAGATTTACAAAAGAAAAAGAGTATCCGCATTCATTATAGATGAAACTATTATTCAAATCGGTAGCCAACACTTTTGGTTATGGATCTGTGTTGAACCAATTGACAAATCTGCTCTTGGAATCCACATTTCTAAAGAGAGAAATATGTTTGTAGCAGAGAATTTTATAAGATCACTTGTCTCTAGATATGGTAGACATACAGTTTATACTGATGGTGGTACATGGTATCCACAAGCTTGCAGCTTTACATCTAAACCATCATTTGCATTCTCCTTTAGAGAAAAGTTTGATTGAACGAGTAATGCAGTATTTTAAAGACAGAACAGAATGTTTTGACGACTACTATCCTTGTACTAAGAATAACAATTGTGATCTAAAACATGTATATAATTAGATAGTTTTTAACATTTGCATATAGAACGGCATTTCGCCTATTATTTCAGTTAATCCACGGCCATAAATTCGATCAACCATAATTGTTATTCAATACTTACAAATAGATAAATATACTTAAAACTTTAGTCGATTATGTTTAACTATATGATATAACCAATAGACAAAAATAGATGTTGGATCATAAAAAGTATTTTAAAATTAAAATACTGTATTTATTATCATCATTTGTTTATATTTTTTATTTCTTGGTTTTCCTCTTAATCTATATCCACAACATGGGCAAAAAAACCCTTGCCAATTAATAAAAATTTGACAAACCTGACAGCGTTTTTGTCCAATAGAATAACGTTGTCCATTTTTTGGTTTGATTGCTTTATGGCGTGAACATATTCCCTTGCACACCATAAACATTTACCAAAAGATGAATCATAATAATCTATCTAAAACTTTATGTTTATACTAACCTAAAAAATTAGATTATAGGTATAGGAATTTACAAATATGAAATTAGTTTATGCTATAATAATGATCTAAAAAAACGATGGAAAAGCCTTGGTGATTTTTGGTTTTCAAGTTCAAATATCAATTGATCATATCAAAAAAAATCATATCAAATTCACATCATCCAAAAATCAGGAATATTGTAGTAGACTATGCCTTTAATTTCCACTCGAATCAGACAGACATATACTATTATGAATTAGAAAATTAATAATGATGGCCAATGTTAATTTTATAATTTTGTCATAGTCTGAACAATCAATAGAAATGAATGCGATCTGCTAGATTAGAAGATAAATCCAGACTATGACAACATTGCTGCAAGCAAATTTTCCTATGTAGTGTGCTACAAGCTATAGACTATATTATTTATATTTTTGGGGACTATTCTTCAAAGACTTTGAATAATTTTGTCATGGTCTGAACAAATTAAATTGATGACTGACTGACTGACTGAAATCTATTCAAGACAAACTAGACCAAATTATGAAGACGATTTATCCTTTGAGGTATTATTATCTAATCATTGAAATATTTATTACTTTAAGACTATTCTTGTAGAGATTTAAATAATAATAATAATAATAATGTCGTAATACGAATTTAGTATTCACAAAGATGGCTAACACTAGTATTCATTGTCATTTCTGCTACGGTTGTTGCTGCAATTGTTTTTCTTCCTTGATGCTATATCCAATTTTTATTGATAGTTATAGTCTAGAGCTTGAATTATAGAATAATTAAATCATCATCTGTATTGTTCTTGTATATTCTCGTATCTTCAGTTGTTTGTAATAGATTTTGAAAATTAGAAGCGCCTATTATGCCTCAGCATTTTTCTTTTTATATCTAGTTTCAACGAAATTTTTTTGTATTAATAATGTTTTGAGCTTATTGATGCCATACCCCGTATTCGATGATATCGGTATTATATCATTATTACTTATTCCTAGACTATATACGATTTCGCTAATTATTCTTGTATCAATGGTATCTACTTTTGTTAATATTAAAAACAATTTAGACATGTCTACCTTTAATTCTTCTAAAATTTGTAAACAATTTGAGTATTTTATTCTTATGTTTTCAATTTTTTCTGATGAATCTATTAAAAGTAATATCAGATCGGCAGCAAGCGACTCTTCTAAAGTCGATTTAAAGGCATCGATCATGTACGTTGGAAGTCTGCTTATAAATCCTACTGTATCTACAATTAATATTCTATCTCTATTTTCTTTTTCTCTTTTATTATTTTTGATGTTAGACGGAACTTTGAATAATCTTGTAGTAGTTGAAAGAGTTGTAAACAAATTTGACGATGTTTCCTTGGATTCATTTGTAAGTAGATTAAATAATGTTGTTTTTCCTGAACTGGTATAACCTACGAGCGAGACAACCGGCATTCTTAATTTCTGTCTTTGGTGTTGATAGATATTGCGTTTTATCTTAACCTCATTTAGTTTTTCTTTAATAAATGACATTTGTCTTTTAAGATCACGAAAATGTACATCTACTATATATTCTCCCATCCCGCCTTTTCCTGCTCTCTCTTTGCTATTACTCAGAAGTTTTGCATTTTCTCTTACACGAGGCATTTCATATTCAATTTCAGCTAATTGAATCTGTAACTTTGCTTCGACTGTTGTAGCTCGCGTATAAAAAATATCTAAAATTAATCTTTCACGATCCTTGACAGGCACTCCAATCAAACTCTCAAGATTAAATATTTGTTTTGAAGTCAAATGTTCATCAACAATTATTTCTTCTATTTCTTTAGTTTCTTTTACAAATTTTTCTATTTCTTCTGCTTTGCCTGA
>JALDXL010000201.1:0-4502 GCA_032155045.1 Nitrososphaerales archaeon | reverse complement strand
TAACCTCTGTATTTAAACATCATCAGCTAATTTTTTACTGGTTATCTTAACACAGCCAGTATAGATATGTTCTAATTATTTTTTTCGTATTCAATAATTCTCATCCAATCATATAACTACTACTACTAATTTATTTAATAGATTAGATTCAAATCTTGAATTAGAAAAGAATCTATTGAATTACATGATATTCCATTATTCTCTATATCGTGAATATTAATATATTCGATTCTCGAAGAACTCCCCATCTTAAAGCAGTAAATTTATTTGCTATATCTTATGTATCTAGATTCTTAATTACAATTAGGTCTATATTTCTAAATGACTATGATCTATCTAAAACTAGATACCCTTGTTGTTCTTTTTAGGTATTATGAAATCGTTTTTATATAATACATGACTCCTAACTAACTATTCTGATTCTTTTAATTAAGCTAATATCTAATTCATCTAGTTCATCTATAATAAAAATCAATTTTGATCCATCTATTTTTATTTCTTCCACTCCACTTTGCAATAAAATTCGATTTTTGTTTAAATTTATTTCTATTGAATTACAATTTATCAAATATTATATCATTAATCTGATTTCATTTTTTAATATATTTTGCAATAACTTGAATTAGAACTTTGTTCAGAATATTTTTAAAGGGATCTGCTATGGATTTTATAGAAAGAACAAAAAGAAATAATTGATGTATTTAGATAAATTTTATCCAATTGAAAAATCCCTAATAATATCTTGTTGAATATTATCAAACAATATTATATTTTATATATTCAAATTATTTTAAATCAATGTAGATCTTGCATAATATAATATCTAATCTTTTAAATATCGATGGATTGAATACATTATTATTTTATAATCCTTACGCAAAACTTTGTTTTACATCCACAATTACCTCCTATTTTAATAAAACGACTTATCTTGATTTTGATACGACTTATACTGCTTATGTCAGATCAAATTTAATAAAAAATTATACTTTAAATAATATCTCCCTCTTTACACCCTGTGAAGGAGAATTAGAATTATCAATAAATAAAATACTTTATAGTATTTCCAATTCTTCATTATTAATCATTGATTCTTTAAACAGTTTTTATAATCTATATTACAAAAAAATTGATATCGAATCCTTAAAAGGAATTTCTAATATTCAACATACACTTTCAAATTTTGTCATGATATTATTAAAATTGTGTCAATCTTTAAGTATACCAATTTTAGTTACTAGTATGATCCGTTATAGAAAAAAAAAGGAATGGATTAAAACTTTTACAAATAGGAGATTATTACAGAATAAAAGCACAGTAATTTTATTTGTAGAAATGCAAAGTAATAATATGTTTTTCCTTGATATTATAACTCATCCTACTTTGTTACCAACAACTTTAACTCTAGATAGTAATATAAATATGAAGTAAGAATAAAGCAATAAATATTTTAAGATGTCATAGCTAATCTGATCAGTATTTTATATACCAAGATTTATAGTATCATTATTTTACTAACTATATATATATATTGATTCCTTTCTTAATTCTATATACTATAACCTTAGCAGTAATTGCTTTTTCTTTAATGACTTTAGAATCAAATGGAGATTTAATGGAAATTTTAAAAATTAATTCAAATCTTTCGTTAGATATAGAACTAGAAAAAAAGGTTATTCATAGCGGTGATAAACAAACAATAGAATTTTTTTTAAATGATACTTCTAATAACAATAAAAAACTTGATACTCGAATAGAAGGTAACATCATCTATTTGTCAGGAATGGCGGAATCATTTTCTCTCAATATTACTAGTAATCAAAAATATAATTATTCTTGGACAATTAACCCAAAAATTCAATCTTATGGAACGGTATTGTTGGAAGTTAATGTGGTATATAATGAAATATCAAATGTTGCGAATTTGTCATTCTATATAGATAATAGTAACAAAAATGAAAAGGATAATCATTAATAACTCAATCAAATGCAGCTTATGATCATTATAGATTATAATAATAAACGATTGGATCTATGTTCTATATAATTAATATATATTAAAACTAGTACAATTTAATTTCTTATTTTGATTTAGATATAAAAAAATTTAATATAATACTTTAATATCTTCAATACTTTCTATTATATAACATATACTTCTCGAAGAATTTCAAAAATCCATATTCTATCTTTTTTTATATATTAATTCTTTCTTAATCTTAACATAGGTATAAAAATATTAATAAAGCATGAAGAATAGAAGCAGAAATGAAATCATAGCTTTCATACTTGAATCAGTAGCAAACAGCAGAAGCAATAACGGAATTACAGCAACAAAAATTATGTATAGTGCGTTCTTATCTTACTCACAGTTGAAAGAATATCTCGGCTTGTTACTTGAAAAAGAGTTACTTGAATATAATTCACAAACACAAACTTATAAAGTGACACCAAAAGGTACTCATTATTTATCTATACATAAACAACTAAATGATATGATAGTTACCGCACCACAATTTTAATTTTAATACATTCAACTATCATTTTATTTTTTGTTTCTATTGAAAATTATTGGTAAAAACGAGTTTTTTTATTGATATCAATAATTTAGACCATGTATATCTATTTTAACAATTTAGAAACGAAACTATAAATTTTGCGATATTAAATTTATAATCGTATTTCTTGGATTCCTCCGTGTATTTTCGTTTTTATGATCTTTCAATTAGAGAACAAGAAATAATCTATACATTTTTAACAAGACTATTTTATGTCATAGAAGAAAAATTATCATTTGATGATATGGAAAACCAGCTCCCAAATTTTCTTTCAACCCCAGATTATTCAACTACCTTTATTGAAATAATCTTTCCAGTTAAATTTGATAATTATCTTTTTCAGACTATTTCATCTGAACAATGGAATTCTATAAAAAATATAATAAAAGAAATAAAATATAGACGAGGTAAAAAACCAGTTATATCTATATTTAGATTTAAAGGTATTACAAATCAAAAAGATTTTGATATTATTTTTTCTATAACCAACAGCTCAACTAGGTTATTCGAAATTGCAATAGAAAAAATAGAATATATTATAGATATAGTACCTATACAATTAAGTTCTATCCCTCCTAATACTTTTGAAGTTATTTATTTTTATGATGAAACTTTTTCTAAATGGCTTCCATATCAAGCAAAAAATATTGAAAATAACTTTGTCAATACATATACCTTTAAGAATGGTGTATGGGAAAGATAATAAATATGTCTTTTTTTTAAAAGAGTATATTCAAAATAATATGAGCGGGGGTCGCCTAGCCTGGTAGGGCGTGGGATTGCTAATCCCATGTTCGAAAGAACTCGTGGGTTCGAATCCCACTCCCCGCGCTTATCTTGGGGATTCCTCCAAAAATATTACAAGTTTTGACAAGCAATATTCATCGTTAGATAAACAGACAGGAGCTAATGAAAGAATATTGACTCTTAATATACAAAAATCAAAAAAACTAGATGATGGTATATTTGAAACAGAACTAGTCAGAAAGATAGAGTCAATTACGAAATCACTCCGAAAACAATACTTTAAAAATACTCTTCTAAATTTATTAAAGAGAAATATAGAAAATACTAGAATAATATGTAATTATATCATTGCAGAACAAATAGAAATAAACATAAAAGATTCTACAAAAGAAGGAAAAATAAAAATTCTTGTTTGGTTATCAAATCATTTCCAAGACTAAAAGTCTTTCAAAGATATGTCTAAAGAAGATATTTTAGATTATCTTAATAACCGTAGAAAATCTAGTTTAGAAGATCCTTCTCAAAGATGGATAGGCTCCTATAATGGAAGACAAATCGTTTTGAGTAAATTCTTTAGATGGCTTTACAATCCAGATGAATCTGATCCAAGAAAAAGAGAAATACCTATTTGTATGAATGGCATTAGAAAGCTACCTAAAAAAGAGTTAACTCCTTACAAACTATCTGATCTCTGGGAAACACGAGAACATGCTATATTTCTGAAATATTGTCCAAGTATTCGTGATCGTTGTTATCGTGCTATGGCTATCGATATGTCAGCTAGACCTAATGAGATATTGAATCTAAAAATTAAGGATATTATCTTCAAAGTAACAGATGAAGGAAAGCAGTATGCAGAAGTTGTAATTAAAGGAGGCAAAACTCGACCAAGAACTATTCTCTTATAGATTCAATTCCCTATGTTAAAGATTTGATAAGCAATAATCATCCCAGTGGTGGAAATACTGATTCTTGGTTATTTGTATCTAATTCTAATACCACTTTTGGTTCTAAACTAACATATGATGGTTTAACCTATCAATACAAGTATTTCTATAAAACAAGATATTTTCCAAAGTTGTTAGAAGATGAGACTGTTCCAGATCCAGATAAATCTTTAATCAAAATATGTTACTAAAATGGTGGAACTTATATGTTTTTAGACATGGCAGTTTAACAGAAAAAAGTCTGATTGTT
>JALDXL010000200.1:0-4529 GCA_032155045.1 Nitrososphaerales archaeon | reverse complement strand
ATGAACTAAATCTTTAAATTTAGATTTTATTAAGAACGCAATACTTCTAGCCATACTGATATTACCATTTCCTATTCTTACAATTTTTTTCTTTGCATGTATTTCCGAGAGTATAGTAATGATGAAATTCATAGCTGATTCAATTGTAGATAATACTACGGTTTCAATTTCATCATATAAATAGAAAATTGATATACCTATTCTATTTCCTGGATCGATTCCAATTATTAATTGATCATATGTATGAGTTTTTATCAATTTCTTTAATATTTTAGCTTTTATTATTACAGGATTATCGTTTAATTCTGAATCGATCATTATATTTCTTTTTTTGAATATAGGAGATTCTTCCTTGGATGTAATTATAAATTTTGAATAAGAGTTTAAGGCTTCAGAAGGTGATAATTCTTCATAATTTAACCGAAGTAATTTAAGAGTATTTATAATCTTATAATATGATTTGGCATTAAGTGTAGCAACTGTAATTTTTTGATTTATTGTTTCCCTCATTAAGGGTAATTCACTAATTCTTTATCACTTATTAGTATTAAATGTTATCCAATTAGTTGAATTTGTATCGTTATTTCATTGTGTTGTGTTTTACAAATTAAAATATCGATTTAATATTGTGTCCACTTCATTTTATTTTTTTCTTAATTCATTATTTACTGTCATAATTTAATGGGATCAACTTCAGTGATATATAAAACCTATACCAAATATTTAGTGAGTTGAATATTCATTAATATTTTACTAGATACCAAGATTAGGGTTTCTCTACTATAGTATAATTATTGTTAACAAATTTAACAGTATTAATACTATAATAGTTGGAAAATCTACTAAATAAAACACCATATTATAACTATTTGTTATTATAAGTAATAACTCAATAATTTAATCTGATTTGAATTACTTATTTATGTATCTCATAAAGTATTATTTTTAATTATTTGTACGTTTTGTAAGTACAATACTAATCATGGTAGTAATAATTTATTCAAAGTGCATTATAATTTTTTAGAAACTGTCTCATATTAATACAATATATATAATTGTGTTTCTATATTACCTATTTAGATATCATAGAAATTTAACTTTATGATTGTTTTATTAGACATACTTCATGATAAATCTTTTTTATTTCATACCTGGTGGATTGAAACAACTATATTTTCGTATTTATACTCATTAATCAGTCGTGGAATCAAATATTAGATCACAGAAATCGCATATGTATCAATTCGAATCGATTGTAAATGATAACCTTTTATGGGTAGATGTAAGAAACCCGACCCGTCAAATAATGAATAAGCTTGGAGGACAGTATTCTTTTCATGAGTTAAATATTGAGGATTGTCTCTCAAAAACTCAAATACCAAAGATTGACAAATATGATGATCATGTTTTTGTTATTCTACACTTTCCAGCTGGAACTAGCGATGAGAAAATACCAAGAGTTACTCAATTATCTATCTTTATTGGAACAAATTATCTAATTACAGTACATCAAGGTGACCTTAAACCTTTAGTAGAAATGTTTGATTTATGTAAAAAAGAAGAAAATCAAGAATTTCGTCAAGTAATGATGGGAAAGTCCTCTGGTTATTTATTACATACTATTATAGACGCATTGGTAGATGATCTTTTTCACATTCTAATGAAAGTAATAGGAAATTTAGATGATATCGAAGATGCAGTGTATGATGAAAAGATAGGTATCGCCAAAGAAATTTCTCATCTTAGAAGGGAAATAACTACCATTAGACGGGTATTAATACCATTAAAGAGAATAATTATAAGTCTTACCAGAGATATACAAAAATTCTCTGAAGAAGATCTCACTCCTTATTTTGACGATATTAAGGATCATATTGATAAAGTTTTAGATACTTTGGAGGAGTCAAAAGAAACCATAGAAATTTATAAAGATACCGATTTTATGTTAAGTACAGAAAAAACAAATAAAATCATAGCAATGTTAACAGTAGTTTTTACATTATCAATTCCAATAACTGTCGTTAGTACAATATACGGTATGAATATTTCTCTTCCAGATTCAGATATTGTTCATTTTCAATTCTTTGGAGAATTTACGACTTTGATATTATTGATTTTAATATCAACTATAATTACACTTATAATGTTTATATCTTTTCGTAGATTAGGATGGCTAGGAGAATTTAGTCGTTTCTAGTTTATTCTTTTTAATATGTTACCCCTCGAATTATTACGAACAAAGATAACTAATAAAGGTAAAAAGATCATTCCTTTGTTTTGTTTACCTACTACTGATAACATCTCATTAGCTCAAAAATTAATAACAGAATTTCATTTCGCTAATAATAAAAAAGAGACAAAAGGAGACCTACAAAAAAGATTATCCATATATGAGAATAGTTATGATGATTTTAAGCTAATTCGAGGGTTGGTTGCCTTATTAGAAAGACGATGTATCTTCAAAATAAATAATTCCTTTTATCCAGAGAATAAAGCTGAAGATTTTGGAACTCAATTGCCATCTTCTTTCTCGTTACGTAAAGTTTTATTTGAGGAATCATCAAAACTTGGATTGCCTATAGATAATATTCAAAGAAAAAAAATTTTTCATAGTGTTGCTTTAAAATTAGATATTGACATTAACTACCTAGAAAAAATGATGTGGGTAGATCAAGAAGACTATCTGATCTTTGAAAAATTTACTTTGATTGAACCAATAGATTTACTAGGAGTATATAATTTAGCAATTTTACAAACGTTATTATTTAATTCTGTTAATTTTGAATTTACTATAAATGGAGGAACAAATTGGAAACAAGTATTACGAACTATTAAAAGATTTGGACTAATGTATAATCTTCAAAAAGTTCATAAGAAAGAGAACAATTTTATTAAAGAAATTCAACATAATAAAAATAAACAAGATACTGTAAATAAAGATGATTCGAAATCGTATTTGGATGACAATGTAATATGCTCAATAGACGGACCTTTGAGTATATTCAAGTTAACTAATAAATATGGCTCATCGATAGCAAAAGTAATCCCTAAAATTATTTCATCTCATAAATGGAATATTAAAGCATTAATTATTAAAAATAGTATTTCAGGAAGAAAGTTATATGAATTTAATCTTTCATCGGATAATGATATATATATTAATAATAGTATAAATAATAAATTTAATAATGGACATCAATTTGAAGATTCTAATTCAAATAATCTTGGTTTTGATAGCTCTGTTGAAGCAAAATTTGCTGCCCAATTTGAAAAGTTTAAAACAGGTTGGAAACTTATAAGAGAACCTCATCCTTTAATATTACCTGATGGAAAAGCCTTTATTCCTGATTTTCTTTTTGAAAAATACGATAATAAAGTATATTTTGAAATAATAGGATTCTGGACACCACAATATTTAGAAAGAAAATTTAAAAAAATTAATGAAATTATGAAAATAAATAATAAAAGTAAATACGATATTTTAATAGCGGTAAATGAGAATAATTTTGTATCCGAGAATAGTGAACTTAAGAAGGTTTTATCGAATTCTATATTGAATGACAATACCATAACAATATATAAAAAAGACATAATTCCTATGAAAAAAATTCTTTCCTATTTGAAATTTACAGAAAATAAAATTATGAATCAAAATCTTGAAACATACAGATCTACAATTACTGATTATATAATAGATCTTCTAAATAAAAACTATGAATTAATTAATTTAGAAGAAATTTCTAAATTATATGGCGTATCTATTGATTCTTTATACGATATTATTTTAAAGCTACCTGCAAATAGTCATACTAAAAACTATATCATTCAAAATTCTTTATTAATTTCAAAGCAAAAATTAAACAGAATAACAGATGAAATTGGTGATAATGATAATTTAATGCAAATACAAGAGATTTTTGAAAATAATAATATTCCTATTCAATATACTGTTGATATTCTTAACCATATTGGATTCGAAGTTTTATGGAGAGGAATGGATTCATCAAATATAACAATCAAACGAAAAAAATGACATCATGATTTATTAAACTAAATCGTTGTGAAATCTGACTCTGTTAATTTAAGATATTATTAACTTATTCTTTTAACTTAATAATGAAATCAATTTTTGTTGGAAGATGTATCATTGTACATTGAAAAAGAATTGAATCCAGTTATATACTTCAAGTAATCTTATTGTTATAAGATAGTTTAGTAAAGATTTTTTTGATCTCTCTTCTTTTAAAGCCATCAGATTTAGTAAACTTGTAAAATTTTATAACCAAGTTATAATAAATATTCCAACTAAAGAACGCTTTGTCTATCTATTTCAGATAAATAAAAAATTATAGATGTACATATAATATACTTATATTACAATATTTGCTGTTATATAAATAGAACTATAATAATATTAATTGTCCAAATTTTAAATGTAAATTAATTGACAAATTACATTCTCGGAGGACTATATTAAGTTAACGATCTAGATTTAGCTGAGAATATTCTATTTCTAATTTGTTGATCTT
>JALDXL010000199.1:0-4561 GCA_032155045.1 Nitrososphaerales archaeon | reverse complement strand
TTGATTCTTAGTTTAACAATAGAAAAGAGTTATTTACTATTTAAGTAATATAAAATGTATTATCTTTTGTTATGATGTTCTTGACTCATTTTATTTTTAATGAGTGCAATTCTTTCTTAATATGCTATAGATCAGTTGATGTCTATGTTAGAAGAATACAATAAAAAAAGGAATTTTGGACAAACTCCTGAACCAAGAGGAAACAAAAAAGTTCTTACAGAACATAAAAGTAATCGATTTGTAGTACAAAAACATGATGCTACCAAATTACACTATGACTTTAGACTTGAAGATATGAAAGAAAGAGTCTTAAAATCTTGGGCTATTCCAAAAGGTATTTCTCTTGATCCAAAAATAAAACGGCTTGCTGTTCTTACAGAAGATCATCCATTAGATTATTTGCTCTTTGAAGGTGTAATTCCAGAAGGTAGTTATGGGGCAGGTACAGTGATTGTTTGGGATACTGGAACATATATATCTGATACAGAATTATCTGAACAATTCAATAAAGGAAAGATAATTTTTACTTTACTCGGTCAGAAGCTAAAGGGAAAATTTGCCTTAATCAAGACTCATTTTACTAAAGGAAAAGAGGGAAATCAATGGCTTTTAATAAAATCATCAGATGAGTTTGAATCAAAAGAGGATTTAACTATTACAAGACCAGAATCTATTTTGACAGGAAGAAAAAATGAGGATTTATTGGAAGACAAAAAACAAAATGAAGAAAAAAGAATAAAAGAATCTTCCAAGAGAAAAGAGAAAAATAAAATTAATTTTATTGACCAAAAAAAAAGCAATAATACGTTAACTGATGTTTCTATTCTTCCTAACCAATCACAGCAAAACAGATTTGATGAATTTCCAAACAAAATTAAACCAATGCTATCTACGTTAGTAGACAAACCCTTCGACAATAAAGACTGGGTTTTTGAAATCAAATGGGATGGAGTTCGCTCTATTCTCTTCTTTAATAAGTTAAAGAGGACACTAGAATTTCGATCTAGAAATGACCTAGTACTTACTCATCGATATCCTGAATTAGTCGATGCATTAATTTTGTCATCAACATCATCAAGTACTCAATTAACTATAAAATGTGAGACATCAGCAATACTGGATGGCGAAATTGTCGTATTAGATAAGAAAACAGGACTGCCGAGCTTTCAAAATCATCAGAAAAGGATGAATGTAGATTCTGAGAGAGATATTGAAACTCTGTCCAAGCAAATACCCGCAACATATTACTTTTTTGATATACTTTATATCGATGGAAAGAATTTACAGGATTTACCATTTTTAGAGAGACGAAAAATTCTTTCCGAAACCATAAAAGAAAATAATAGAATAAAGATATCTGATTTTATCGAAGAAGTAGGTACAGAAATTTTCGATAAAACTAAAAGAATGGGATTAGAAGGATTGATAGCTAAAAATAAAGTCGGAAAATATGTACAAGGTACAAGATCTAGAGACTGGTTAAAAATAAAACATATTAAAACTCAAGATTGTGTTGTAATAGGTTATACTCAAGGAGAAGGAAACAGAAAAGATTTTTTTGGTTCTCTTCTTCTTGCAATTAATGATAAAGACTATAAGTTAAAGTTTGTTGGTCACACTGGAAGTGGATTTAATTTTCAGCAACTTCAACAGATATATGATAAATTACAGAAGATAAGAATTCAGAAATGTCCTATTGAATATGTTCCCTATACTAACAGAAGGCCTTTTTGGGTTAAACCAGATTTAGTAGTAGAGATAAAATTTAGTGATTGGACTCATGACAAGATAATGAGATCCCCTGTATTTCTTCGATTCAGAGAGGATAAAATGCCAAATGAATGTATTTTGGAAAAGGAGAAATATGTTAACAAGGTAATAGAAAATGTCAAAGTAGAGTCTACAGAAACTAGTTCAAATGATTATTATGATATAAAAGAAAGCGAAAATAAACATTCTGATCCTCTCTTCTCTAACCTTGATAAAATATTCTGGGATAAAACAAAAGATCACGAAGCGCTTACAAAAAAGGATTTAATCGAGTATTATGAAAAAATTAGTAATCATATTCTACCTTACCTTAAAGATAGGCCCTTATCATTAAGTAGATATCCTGATGGAGTTAAAGGAAAATCATTCTACCATAAAAATTGGTATCAAAATAATAAACCTGAATATGTACAGACAGTAAAAGTTTACTCAGAATCAAGAAAAGATAATATGATTAACTATATTATATGTAATAACAAAGAGACTCTTTTATGGCTTGCAAATTTGGGTTGCATAGAAATGCATCCATGGTATAGTAGAATTAAGGATTTTGATGCTTGTAAAAAAAGAAATGATATTTTATTCGATGAAAAATGTGGTTTAAATTTTCCAGATTTTATAGTTTTTGACTTAGATCCATATATTTATTCAGGAAAAGAAATAACAGGTCAACAAGAGCCAGAATATAATTTTAAAGCATTTCAAGCAACAGTTGATGTAGCTTATAAACTAAAAGAATTATTTGATGAACTAAATATAGAATCTTATGTAAAAACATCAGGAAAAACAGGCTTGCATATTTTTGTTCCTATTGTTAATTTATACAATTATGATCAAACCAGATCTTTTGCAGAAATTATAGGCAAACTTCTAAGCAGAAGATATCCAGAAAAAATTACTATGGAATGGGATATTACTAAAAGGACAAATAAGGTTTTTTTTGATTATAATCAAAATGCTAGAGGAAAGACACTAGCATCAATTTTTTCAATTAGACCTACTGAGTTAGCTACTGTGTCGATCCCTGTTAGATGGGAAGATTTATCAAACATAAATCCAACAGATTATACAATTCTCAATGTTCCAGAAATACTAAACAATCAGATACCGAACCCTTGGATAGATATAATGAACAAGAAACAAAACTTAAGCCAACTGCTAGAAAATGTTAAAGAAATTTTTTAATTTAAAACTAGATTAGGATATTATATATAAAAGTCAATAAAATCAATAAATCGGCATTGAATTTTTTTACATATTTTTCTATAACATAATAATCTTTTTGAAATATACACTGCTTTTTCCTAAAATATAAACAATAGATCTCTTGTGCAGTAGACAAGATTACAGCTATATTCCTCTATTATAGCACTTGTTTCGTAGGTTTGCTAAATTATTCCATACTATCCAGGAAACCATTGCTATTCAAATCATTTACTGGACTGGAACTAGCTGAATTTGATTCAATTTACAAGGAAATAGAATCTAGATATCACCAGTACGAGATAAAACGTCTATCTAAAAGAAAAAGGACAAGAAAAGTAGGTGCAGGAAATCATTTCAAACTTGCAGTAAGAGACAGATTTCTCATGCTTCTTGTGTACTACAGACTGTACATAACACATACACTTTCAGGATTTCTGTTTGATCTGGATCAGAGTAACGTGTATAGAGACATAAGACACATAGAACCACTAGTTAAAAGATGTATTCCATTACCAGAGAGACTGTATAATATTACAAGAAGATTGAGAACTGTAGAGGAAGTAGAACTGTATTTTCCAGGGTTGAAAGCATTTATAGATTCAACAGAACAGGAGATTCAAAGACCAAAAGACAAGAATAAGAAGCGAAAATACTATTCTGGAAAGAAGAAAAAACATACAGTAAAGACACAGTTGATGGTAAACAAAGAAGGAAAGATACTGTATAAATCAAAATACAAGAAAGGAAGACAGCATGATTATATGGTTTACAAGGATGAGCAACCTCAAATACCATCACAAGTAGAAAATGTTCTTGATTTAGGATATTTAGGATGTGAAAAGGATTTCCCTACTGTAAAGTATAGTCTACCAATAAAGAAGAAAAGAAATATAGATTTGACTGTGGAAGAAAAGGAGTATAACAAAAATCATTCGAGACAGCGAGTCATAATAGAGCATACAATCTGCAGGATAAAGAAATTCTGTATTATGGGTACGAAATATAGGAACAGACTGAAAAGATATGATCATATTTCAGATATTGTATCTGGTCTCGTGAATTACAGGATAATGAATAGTGTGTCGACATAAGAAGAAGTAATTGGATTTAAAGAAGATTTGAAGAATATAGGATGTAGATCTGATATAACTGCGCAAGAGATCTAATGACTAAAATGCATAACACGCCTTTTATTATCACAATGATATAAACCAAAAGAATGACAAAGTATGAACATACGATTTTGAACGTTATTTTTTTTCAGTACTACGAAAAAGCAGGTTTTTTACATGAAGAGATCTAGAAAAAGTTAAATCTTCCTTATCTGTTGATATTGTAAATTTTAAACTTAACTGAAATATCAAGAAAAGAGCAAAATATTGTAGAAATCGCATAAACATAACGAAAATAAATAGAAAACTATCATATATTCAGATCTATTATGATGACTATAATTTATTGTTAATTGTAACAGTCACAATATAAACTTGTAATGACTTGAAAAGGAGGAAATTTATATATTATATAAGAAATTAAGTTACCATTCTTTCAGATCATAGTAGTCTTCCCTCCATGACAACATATT
>JALDXL010000198.1:0-4569 GCA_032155045.1 Nitrososphaerales archaeon | reverse complement strand
ATAATATATTCTCTTTTATTTTGATGGAAAACATATATTTAGACAATATTAGATGTGGATGCATTTTATCTATTTTCTTTAGTTTGTCTATTTCTATTAAATCTGAATGTAGACTGTCTCCATTTAATATAACGTAAAGCATTAGTCTTTGTCGTTGAAGTAGTAGACTTATCTACTATATCAGACGCTGAATGAGGAATAATAATTATTTTTTCAAGAGAAGGAATTTTCGCACGAATTGTCATCTCCATCCCTAGTGATAACATTTCAATATCCGAAAGCGATTCATTACCACTTAATTCTATAATGATCTCTGCCTGGTCAACCATACATGAAGTTCTTAGTAATACGTTTTTAACTTCCACAGCTTCATTACTGAATTCTTCAGAAATTATCTTTTTTATAATATCTGTCAAGTCCGGATTTTGCCTTGAATCTACAAGTTTAAGAGATGATTTTTTCAATGAGATATACGAAACTGAGAATATGTATCCAGCAATTATCATTTCACCTATGGCATCCATTTGTAAGAATCCTAACTGGGTTGCTATAAGTATACTAAAGAAACATATTACAGAAGCCGACCCATCTTTTATTGAATTTCTGGCATCAGTTTTGAGTGAAAGAAGATTGTATTTATTTGCAATCTTTCGCATTAGAAATGCTCTGTGTAATGATATTGCACCAGCACCAGCTAACACAATCATTACCAAAATAAGTTCTTTTATCTCGTGAGGATGTATTAATGATTGATATGAGTGATAGAAGATAAATACTCCTATCACTATCATTTCTATTGCAGCCATTAAAGCAGCAAAACTCTACCTTATGATATCCAAAATGGAATTTTTTGTCAGCAGGCTTGATAGCAATTCGAAGTCCAAGTAATACAATAAAAGAAATCATGGCATCAGAGACAGAGTCGATTCCATCAGCAGTATCTACTACACTACCACTTAGATATCCTGTTATTATCTCAACAACTCCAATAGCTAGAAGGGTTACTACAGATATTTTTGCTATCCTTTTACCTGCAATAATTCATTCATGAACTAGATTAGGGGAAGACAAGCTATTTGTATTATCTACTAGTGAGTTTCAATTTTATTTGAATAATGCTGCGAGGGTTAAGTATTGGTATCATCAGCAACATCATTAGAATTTTCTTTTGATGATTCTTGCAATTTTTGAATTTAATATATAATGATATCTAAGAGTATTTAAAGATAGATATTTGAATAATTTGCCACTATCAGGCCTGTAGAAAACCATAGAACAATAACTACCAACTCAATCATCCTATGAACATTTTACACAAGAAGATAAACTAGATGTAGCCTAAGACAAATTAGAGAATATGCCAGGTCGGTAATAAAACTACTAAAATAAAATAAAACTAATAAAATAAAATAACTGTAATAAAGGCTTTTCACAATGATAGTGATTTCATTTGTGATCTTACGATAGTAGTTTAAATGAAACTCCTAAAAGCAATACACAACAAATTAAATTATAAATTACTGTTTTTGATAGAGTTTATTGTATTTGGAATTCATATTCTTGATTGATGATGATTATACTTTATGGATTATGTTCAGTATATTCGTAGGTATAGCATTATCTATTGACTTGGGCTTATTTGGAAAATTTAAGAATATATCCAAAAATAAGAATCCAATTCTTAATCAAACTCAAGACGTACTAGATTCTAATTATGAATCTTCTCAAAAACTGGAACAAACTCGAAATGCTTTAAAATGGACTATAGTCTGGATTTCTCTAGCAGGAATATTTGCAGTAATTATCTTCTTTAACATGGGTTATGAAAAAATGCTCGAGTTTGTTACTGCATACACTCTTGAGAAAAGTTTGAGTGTAGATAACATGTTTATATTTTTACTAGTATTCTCTACTTTATCAATTCCATATATTTACCAACATAGAATTTTATCAGTTGGAATACTTAGTGCGATAGTTTTTAGAATATTATTGGTATTGGTTGGAGTTTCTCTTTTAGAGACTTTCCATTGGATGATATATGTATTTGGGGGTTTACTAATTCTAACAGCTATTAGATTGCTTTTTCAGAAAAAGGAAAAAAAGATAGAATTAGAAAAAAATATAGCAATACGTATACTAAAACGATTTGTACCTATTAATTTGAACATAAGTTCAAACAAGTTTCTACTAAAAAAAGAAGATGGAATATTATATGCTACGCCCCTTCTTGTTGCATTAGTAATAATAGAGATGGCTGATATTTTGTTTGCTATTGATTCAATTCCAGCCGTATTGGCTATTTCGTCAGATTATTTTATTGTTATTACATCAAATATATTTGCAATTCTTGGGTTGAGAAGTTTATATCTTCTTCTATCAAGTATCATGGAAAAATTCTATTATCTAAAACCTGCATTAGTATTACTGCTATTATTTATTGGAATAAAGATGTTGATTTCGGAGGTTTATAAAATGCCAGTTTTAATTTCATTAATTATTATATTTGCTATCTTAGCATCTGCAATAATATTATCTTTAGCAAAAATAAAGCAAAAAAAGGTATAACTAAAATAAGAAATACGTTATAATTTGTTAATCGAAAATATTATTTCTGCTAGTCCTGAATTGATAATTATAACTGGAGACCATGTTAAAGATGAAATGAATTATTGTGACTTAATATTTTGACATCGTTACTTAATAAAATATTTCCACAAATGCATAAGAATTTAGATTTGGATTCATATATCATAATTATATACTACTATAACAACTCTCAATACATGTATGAAAGAATCGGAATTCTTTGTACTGTAATAGCTTTGATAGTCCTCTCTGTCTCATTTTCTTATATCTTTGTCGATTCAGTCAATGCACAATCTAATACTTCTATTGACCCTAAACAGATTATTAGAGATTTTAAAACAGTAAAAGACATCATTCAAAACGAGATTCAGATAGATTTTGATCAATTAATAAATAAAATTAAAACACAGCTAGATTTTAATTCTGTAGAATCACATCTTTCACTTGCCTCACAACATTTCATAAACGGGAAAGTATCTGAAGGATTATCAGAATTGGAAAAGGCAAATAAAGAATGGCAAAATTCTAGTAACACTATTATGAATGAAGGGAATGAATTTGTTGCTATTGCAAATAATAATTCTACTTCAATGTCTGACACTACAAGAGAAGTTATAGATCATCTCGGAAAGATTCTGATAGATTTGGGAACTAAATTAGAAAATTCTAGAGTTCAGTTAAATTATTAATCAGTGTCCAAAATAATAACAAATATTTGATATCTAAAATTGAGATTTAATTCATTACTAAACTCATAGAACTTAATTCTCGTGAAGTAAAAAGATTCATAAATTCTTTTATAATTGCAAAAGAACTATTTATAAACCAAAATGAATATTCAGAAAAAGTTCTAAAAGAAATACTTACAGTTCAGGCGTTAAAAATGCGATGGCCCGAATTTTTTTATATGTATTCAACTGATTACGATATTAGAGAACTAATAAAAGGATATGGCAAAGATATAATAAAAGAAGAAGATATTATGGACACTATCAATAATATAATAAAAAGTCGAAAGATCGAAGCTGGATTTTATATCAATAATCTCTTCTCTAGTAATGTTATTATCTTTTATAACTTCATTGATCCTTTGATATGGACTTTCTGATCTGTCTGGAGCATCCCACACTTCTATTACTCTTATTGTCACTTCTCATTCTTCTCCATTATCTAATTCTTAACAATAACTTCAATTAATTACTTTGTTCCCTTTACTTCTAATAAGTAATTCTTACCATATTTTGTAAGTGTGCCATTAATTTGGTATTTGTTTTCTGGGCTAAATTGACTTGTTCCCAAGTCTAATGTCCCTTTTATGACTTTGATATTTTCACCATTTTTCTCTAGTTCTTCTGTTGTCCTCCAATAAGCACGTAATTCCATCGCTTTTTTGGAATCTCCTGTTTCAATGGTTATTCTTCCTGCTAACGATCTTTCACCTGGAATTCTCTCGGCTTGCATAGTCCCACCTTCGAGTTCATACTTACAATTACCAGAAGGACATAATTGACTTGAATTACTAAGGATAAATGCAAAGTCAGAAATTTGATAATAATCATCAAGATATTCGTTTTCATGTGGTTCTAGTTGAATTTGCATGGCAAGTTCGGTTTGAGTATTATTATCCTTTATTTCATTTTTATCTATGTTAGAATTAGATTGAAAATCTTGCATCTGTTGGGTTTGACTGCTTCCATCTCTAACCAGATCTGGTAATGTCAAAGTTAGAATTAGCATCATAATTGTTATAGATATAATAATTGATTTAGTATCAATTTGTATCATAAGAACAACATCAAATATACATATATAAAATTTGAGGTCTTAATAATGTTATTTGAGGTTTATTCTATTTCATTGAAATTATTTAAATATTATATTTAAAAACCGATCATATTTTCTATAAATTAATTTGTTATTAATTTCCCTTGATTCCTTGTGCAACAAGTATAGAATAACATCCAAGACCACATTTTTCACATA
>JALDXL010000197.1:0-4592 GCA_032155045.1 Nitrososphaerales archaeon | reverse complement strand
GATATTCATGATTCTTAATTTACTATAAAGATCATCTCTAAATCAACTATGACAAAAGAGAATGGAAATGAAGAGAATCTGAAAATAATCCAACCTGGAAAAGGTAAGCATGTGAACATGATGGGGGATATACTTTCTATTTGTCTATCAAAAGATGAAACAAATGGAACTTTCAGTATAATAGAGGATAAAATATATCCTGGGGGAGGACCACCACCACATATTCAAACTAGAGAATTTGAAGGATTTTATATTCTAGAGGGAGAACTTGATTTTAATATTGATGGAAAAAAAATAACAGCAAAAACCGGAACTGTAATAAATATTCCTCCAAACGTAGTACATAATTTTAGAAATAATACAAACAGTGTTGTAAAAATGTTAATTATAATAGCACCTGCCGGTCTAGAAAAAATGTTTGAAGAATTTGGTAAAGAAGTATCTGATAATGATTATGATAAAAGTATTATAAATTACTCTGAACCCTCTGTTGAAGAAAAAAGGAGATTAGCAGAAATCTGTAAAAAGTACGGAGTACAAATTTTAGAATAATATTTTTATTTATAATAGTTTTCAATTTGAAGTTTAAAGTTATCAATATAATCTAATAGATCTAGATCTGTCTTTTTTATCGGTTACCAATGCAATTGGCTATGGGTAAAAAAGTTCTGTTAAAAGGTTTTTAAAATGCGTGTTTAGTGGCTTTACTATTGTGTTTATTTCAGGATTATTTATTATGCTAATACATGATTCAATGACGGGAGAATCTTCACAAACAGCAGAATATTGTGCTAAATATGGATTTTTATTGTCACCTGAATGCTGGAAATAAAATAAAATTTATTCCAAATCTTGACTTATTCCTAGGTAGAATAATGTTCTTTAGGTTTTGTTGTTATTATGGTAGACAATGAGAACCTGAATAAAATTCATAAATCTAAAATGTTAAAATAATGTTACCTTATTTCGAGTTCAAACAGAAACTTCATGATGGCAAATTAGGTAAGAAGATCTATCAGCAATCTTTCAAGTCAGTCATAGTCTGGATCTGAAATTCAAAGACACCCCATTGATTTAAGTTCAGACTATGACGGTTTTATTTTATAATATACTTTAGAATCATATTATCCAGATATAGAATGAGAATTACAAATATCGATAAATATATTGATATCGTTTACAAATTAATTCGAAATCCGTCGTATATGTCATAATAGAGTCATAGTCTGGACCTGGAAAATTGCAATTAGATTCACCATCTTTGTTCAGACTATGGCAAAATTATCTCAAAACGTAATTAACACTATAGAATGTTAGGATAGAAGTGACATGAGGTTCAATGGGCTCATGCTCTACACATGTCCCCTAGTCTGGTTTTTCAGTCAAACGAACTCCAAACAGAACCTCATAATTCTATGTTTTATCAAAATATTTATGCATAATCCTATTTTTTTCCTAATTTTTATCCCTATGTGATTATTTATTAGATAATATTGTCAAATTATTATAATTTATCTCAAACTATTATGTACAATAGTTATTTCTTTCATTACACCAAAGATCTCAAACAGAATCTATGTCTCGACAAATTCTAGAGAATACTTATTTCCCATGATACATTATCCTCCGGAATGTTGTAATAGAGACAATTTTCTAACATTTCACTTAATAAGTTTATTTTAATTGTTAAATAAAATATTGAGATTATGTTATTAACTTACAAAAGATTTGTTTCATCTTCCGGAGAATAGTTTTACTACAGTCATTTCTCATTCTATTCTCTGGTTGTTTTGTTAAATTAGAAAACTATTCTAAATTTCACTATATGTATTTATCTTAATTCTTAAAACAAATAGTAAAATTATTTTTCCAACTAGTAGTAGAAAAGACTAGGACCACTCTTGCGGAGAATGAGGATTTGGGCAAAAAGCGTTCTCCGGAGGTTTTTAATCTCAATTATTTTATCTAATCTTTATAATAAAATTTAGACGTTCTTTTTTATTGACTATAAGATATTGTAGTCAGACCTGGGAATGAGTGGTATTCTAACCATGCAAGCAATCATTCTCCAGCTTCAATAGTTTAGTAAATATTACGATTTGTCTCTAATTTTTATATAAATATATATCATAATTTGTTATCTTTAATATCAGGTAAATCAACACCGGAGAGTATCATATTTAGCATAATATTATTCTCTTCATTTTCGGGTTGTTTAATTATTAATACCTACTCAAATCAAAATATCTATAATTCTCATATAAAATATTGACATTATTTTGATACTATACAATTAGTAATATTCACGTATTCCAGGGAACGAATAATATGCATGGTAAGAAATACAATTAGTTCTCTGATTTTTTTAATTATTTATCCAAATTATACAAATATTTGTCTTTATCTTTCGCTTGTGTCAAATTTGACGAAGCAGAATACGATTTTGACATCCAACTATCAAAAAATTTTGTTATAATTTTTTTATATGAGGACGTAAATGTGATTCTATTGGACCTTCGATTTTTTTTATAACAATATAAACAATTTTTAGAATTGTACATAAGTCTAACTATTAAATCAAATATTTCTTCTTTATCAGAAGATAATGAATAATGTTTTGCTAAATATTTATTTTTAAAATCCTTTTGACAATTACAGATATATACAATCATAATTAATTAATTTCTTTAATTAAATTAAATTTCTACAAATATAAATAATTTATCTCAAATTTTTATAAAAATCTTATTACTATAATATAATATTAATATATTAGTACGATATTAGTACCTTAATGGATTTGAAGACTATCTTGCTAACTGCAAGCGCAGTGTTCATTCTATCTGTATTAGTGTTGTCTAACCCTACATCAAATTTAAATTACAATGCTGATGCTCAATCTGAAAATAGAGGTCACTTTTTTGCAAATTTGACAAATGATGGAGTTATCCCTTCACGAGTTGCACCAAATACAGATGCATCAGGAAATGCCACATTTACTCTTCTACCTGAAGGAACTACTATGTCTTTTGTCCTTAGTGGATCTAGAATAGGAGAAGTTACTGGTGATCAAGCGAACATTCGAACAATAGCTTTAGGATATTCTACAGGACCAGGCTCTTTTAACAATATATATCTATTTCATCATGGTACAAGTCAAGGATTACTTAAAGAAGGTACTGGAACTATAAAAGGTAATTTTACAGCAGATGAGTTCTTAAAACCATTTCAAGGAAAATCGATGTCAGAATTAATCAGATCAATGCTTGATGGAAATATATATGTCAGAGTATCAACTGTAGATCATCCTCTCGGTGAGATTGGAGGAAAGGTAGGGCCTCTACTTCAATAAAACTACTATCACATCAAATTTTATATTTTTTTTTTCAAACATTTTTTTACCAATCATATACATTTTAATGCAAATTAACATTTCTCAGATTTTATTCAGGAATCAACATATAGTCGACATTCTATATTAAAGAAATTAACGAAAGTTCTATAACCGAAATACTTATTCTAATAAATAATGTTATCCAACCTACAAATAAAACCTCTGTTTGATTAAGAATATTGCAATAGATATCATAAAAAATAATCATCTTACTATCATAGCATTACCATAAGACAAACAAAGAATTTTTGATCGATTCAGGTTACATTTCAGGTTATAATTAATTCAATCCACTTAGATGTTTTTCCAATATTTCAATAATATTCGATTTAGCATATTAGAAACTAATATTTGAGAATTAGAGATTTTAATATTCGACTAATGTTAGTCATAGCCTTCAATGCAAACAGTATTAGAGAAGATAGGCTATGACTACTTTCTATTCTAGGAACTGCTAAGAGTTTATAACAATGTCAAATATTTAAGAATAAGTGAACGATGTTAACAATCATGATAGTTATTATTACAAATGATTTATAAAACTAACAGTCTGTTACGACTGTTAGCTGAGAAATTTGCATATAGGATGCATCATGTACATTGCCTAGGTAATTCATGAAGTTGTTTATTTTATATAATGGTTTGATATGTATTCAAAGAAATATTTTACTGATCATAATTTGAGGAATGTATTATAAAAATTAACTTAATAATCATCCGCTATGGATTAATATAATAATGTTTTTAATTAATCTTACATATATCATTTCAAATGTAAATCTTTCAAGAAGCAGTTCTCCTAATAGGAATATTTTGGAGTTGATGATTATTGGTAAAGATCTATAAAGTATAAAATGTATATCGGAAGATTTTTAATATTTTAATTATCTACCATTACATATAACAGCAAAAAAATAACCATATAAATTTTAATATCATAATTTATTTTTGTATGTATTTGGAAAATTTTTACCATGTTATTTGGAAAAGAAATTATAGTTTTAACCTATTTTTATGTTAAATATTCTATTAATTATAAATATGTCCTATTATTTATTAATAAATTTTAGCTTTGGTCATTTATATATTGTATTTCTTAGTTTTGAGAGAATACGATCTAAAATATCTAGGTAAAATTGGAAATGTATTGGGATTATCAAACATAGAAAAAGCGATAGAATTAGGTGAGAAATACAAA
>JALDXL010000196.1:0-4599 GCA_032155045.1 Nitrososphaerales archaeon | reverse complement strand
GATAGATTATACAGCTCAAATCAGAGCTAGTGACGATCGAGCTCAAATATCATACAAAATAAAATTTGAACCTCATATCTCAAATTATGTACTCTCAACCAATGGTACTTCCCCGGCACTTGATTTAGATTGGAGAAGTGTGATTATAAAAGATCCATTAACTGCGAACGTACCAGAGTATGGTAAGTTTGATATTAATTACCCGATTGGAGCTATTCAGGCCTTATTCCCAGAAGCAGCTCAAAAACTAGAGTCAGTAAATGAAACTAGACAGATCTTAAATACACCTCTATTAGATTATGAAGAAATAGGATTACCAATGGATAGATGGCATTTCCTTTTTGATCCTACCGGCAGTCAAGCTTCTGCAGCAGGTGCAGGCTTAGCAGAAGAGGGAGGATCAAAGGTAGTGTCTGTTTTCTCTCTTGGTGAAAGCAGTTTTAGAGAAGGAACCCATTCAGCTAAGGAGGCATCTGCAACTGGAAATATAGATGGTTCAGCTGTTACTGCCACGTCCTCAGATCCTCCACCAAGCGGACAAATACAAATAGCTGGTTTTGCACAAATAAAAACTATCAATAATGCAGAAATTGCTTTTGTAAGTCCACAGGGTCCAACTGGAACAGCTACTGCAACTGGAGGATTTCCCATTCAAGTGCTTCTAATTTTAGGAGGAATGATGGCTGCGGTTGCTATTTTAGTTCTTGTAAAGGCTAGAAAATAACCATTTATTTATTTTTTTATCATTCTGTATAAACAATAACAACAAAAATTTTTTTTTAAATATTATTTTTTACAATATAATGTTTAAGGATTGTTATTATAGATTTTGATAACCAGAAGCAGTAAAATTTTAACAAATAATATTTGAAAATTTAATATTTTAATCTGTTATTAAACAGAAAGGTAGCAATTTATTCTTGTTATACTAGTAAAACAGATATCAGATTCCTTCTTATTATTAACAAGTAAATTGGGTAATGATGAAGAAAAAAATGTAATTAATTATTCAGTATATGATGAAACAGAAGAAATATTTTCTTCTTTAGCAAATATTCAAAGATTGGCTATCTTGTATAGTATTTCTGATAACAAAAAAACGCTTTCATCTGTTGCTAAGGAGCTAAAAACAACTACGCAAGAAACTCATAGAAATTTAAATAAATTAATGAATTCGAATATTATTAAAAGAGATGTAAAAGGATATTTTTCATTAACTGTTTTTGGAGACATGATCATCAAGAATATTTCTGCAATTAATTTTCTATCAAAACACAAAAAATTTTTTTCAGAACATAATTTTTATGATATTCCTATAAAATTCATTCATAGAATAGGCGCCTTAGAAAAGAGTGAATACATTTCGGGATTTGTGGCTATTATAGAGTACATAAAAAGAATGTATAACAATTGTGAAAAATATATTTATAGTATTTTACCTCAAGTACCATTGGAACTCATACATACAATAATTCCAATTGTAAAAGAAAGAGAAGTGAAATTTAAACATATTTTACCTATTGATGCTCTTATTCCGAAAAATAGTGAAGAGTACTTGAAAAATGAGGGTTATAGTCAATTGGTTCAAAAAGGAATAATAGAAAGAAGGATGATTACCAGAACTAATTTAGGTATAGTCATAACTGAAAATCAGGCACTAGTAATGTTTCCTTTAGCAAAGGGTCAAGTAGACATGAATTTTATATTTTGCAATGATATTTCCATGGACGGTGGTTTATTTCACGAATGGTGCCTTGATTATTTCAATGAAATATGGAATACTGCCAAAACATTTGATTCGGCCAAACTCAAGAAGGTATAAGAATTCAAATTTTTCCATATAATTTTAGCAATATTTTAGATACTTCTATAATAATTTTCGATAATAGCCAAATGGAAATTTCAAACAGTTAGATGATTTTTTGTATTATTTATGATTTTCCATAATAGTACTTTAATCTTCCTTATATAATCAAAAGATCAACTTACCACATGGCAAATAAATATCAAAAGACAGTCAATTGCGAATTATACGGAGACCGAATTTGTGAATGTGGTTTTTGTTGCAATGATGGATAAAGAATGTGATTGTAATTCTTTATCCATTATTTACAATAATTGAAAATGATGTATGGTATTTTTTAGAAAATCGTAATAACTATTGAAGAGTTATACAGATCATTATAGTTGTAGTCACATTGTTCTAGATTTGATATTATCATAATTAACCCTAACCACTAAAAAGAAATAGACAGAAATCATATTAGTATTATTAAATGTAAGAATAACCATATTTAATTAATAATCAGCGTTTGAAAATTTAAATATTATTTCAATTCTAAAATATTATGCTATCTATTCCTTCGTTAATAATAATTACCTTAACTGTACCTATACTAATACCAAACATAATTTATGGCTATATAGATGCTGCAGAAACATTATCTATCAAGAATGTAGATAATAAAGAACCGCAAAATACAACAAAATCATCTTTTTCTATTGATCATAAAAATGTTAAATATCATGATGATTCTCTAGGTTATTTGGCATATCCAATCACTGATAATAATTCCAAAACAGTGGACAAAAAATTTCCTGGAATTGTTATGATTCATGAATGGTGGGGACTTAATGAAAATATAAAAAATATGGCTGATTCGCTAGCAAAGGAAGGCTATGTTGTTTTAGCAGTAGATTTGTTTAACGGTCAGGTAGCTAAAACTCCAGAAGTGGCTCAAACTTTAGTAAGTAATGTAAGGGAAAATAATTCAGAATCAATAAGCAATCTTCAAAATGCAGTAAGATATCTTGTGTCCTTAGAGAATGTAAATTATTCAAAAATATCTTCACTCGGTTGGTGCTTTGGTGGTGGTCAATCTCTTCAACTGGCATTAAATACTGAAACAGATTATCCTTTAGCTTCTACAATAATATATTATGGTAATTTAGTAACCGATCAAGGATCAATTTCTAACATAAAGTGGCCAGTTTTGGGGATATTTGGAGAACAAGATCAGTCAATTTCAGTTAAAGACGTAGAAAGTTTTGAGAATGCATTGAATAGTACAGGAATACCTAATGAGATATACATCTACAAAGGAGTAGGACATGCATTTGCAAATCCCTCCGGAGATAACTATGCTTCAATGGAAACTCAAGATGCATGGCAAAAAACCTTAAATTTCTTGAACAAAATTAATTGATTAGAAATTAATATTATTCTTCTATATACTAATCAAAGTAAAGGTACTAGTATTATGACTATACGCTGTTTTAATTTGTATGACAAGAATAATTTATATGAATATATATTCTTATAAGCGGGGGCAAAAGCTGGTCTGGTCCACGAGTACAGAGATAGAACATACATTAGAAAGGATATCCTAGTTCTCTTAGCAGAATATGGAGAATTAAATCAAACTAAGCTTCTTAGCTATTGTGGACTAAATTTAGCAAAACATAAAAAAATTATTGATGAATTAACAGAAAAGGAATTGATTGAAAAAAATGAAAGTCTATGGGGTAGTAAAACTGTTGTAAACTATAAGATTACTGAAAAAGGACGAAAATTTTGTAGAATGGTACTTGATCCATATGAGGAAATGTTTCCCCGAAATAAAAAGGAATAAAAAGATGGATAACAATGTTAATTAAAGAATTTAAGATAAATTTGGTGAGATACTCTATCCATGTCAAATGATGATACAGAAGATAATATGAAAAAAAGTAATGATCAGTCATCCAACAAAGATCATGATAGTATTTTTCAGATAATGGATGGAATAATGAGCGAATTAAACAAGACAAGAAAGATCTTCGTATTTATGTTCTTTAGTATGATGATTCTTCCTGTTACTGCTATAATTATTTTTATGTATACTTTTGACGAACCAAAGATTAATCATGATGAACTTCGATCAAATATCCAAGAATTTAGTACATTATCTCATAAAATGAAAAACCAGATGGTAAATATAGAGAATTTACCAACAGAAGAACAAGAAAAAGCACTCCAATCAATAATAAATTCTGACGAGTACAAACAATCAATCAATAGGATCACTGAATTATCACAAAATGAACTAAAGTTGATAAGTAGTGAGCCTAAGAATTACTTTTATAAAAAAGAAATTCGCCTGATTACATTTATTCTTTCTATAATATGGATAATTTTAGGAATTAGACAATATATAATTTTGTCAAATTGGGGAAAGAGATATAGCAAATTCAAAAAACAACAAGAGGAAATAGACAAAAAACTTGATTCAGCATAATTTTTCAAAAAAAAATGAACCGATTGGTTGGTATATAAATTAACATTGTTAACTTTCAATGTTTAGCCAAATTTAAAATACAAACCAAATAATTTAAAATATGTCAAAAATTGACAGTACCAATCAAAATGGAAAAAAATATGAATTTACTAGATATGCTCTAGTAAGCCTATTTGTTGCAACGGTATCTGCAATTGGAATTACAGGATTCTCGAATATTTCTGCTCAAGATACAGTATCTTCTGCTAATACCACATCTACTATTAGTGAAAACGGGAATATCACTGGATCGATAGATGTAGAAAGAACTATTGCAGATGCT
>JALDXL010000195.1:0-4605 GCA_032155045.1 Nitrososphaerales archaeon | reverse complement strand
AACAAAATGTTAAAAATAGTATTTTCACTCAATATAAAGACCGGCAGATAGAATCTACCAAACTATTAGCTGAAAATATTAGTTCTGATCTACAATTGCTTATGTCTATTCTTCAAGGCATTGCAGATTCTTCTCTTTTACAGAAAGGCCTTCTTTCTGGCGATACAATTAACAAGATGATGCAAGAAAGATTTTTAAAAATTAGTAATATCACTAAAATCGATGGAGTTTTCATCGCGGATAAAGATGATATAGTCACATATGAATTAGACTCACAAGGAACAAGAAGTTTCATAAACATTGATCTTTCTTTTAGAAACTATGTACAAGAGGCAAGGAAGACCTTGAACCCTGTTTTCTCGGAAGGATTTAACGGAATGGATAATGTATTGAGAATTGCGTTAGCTGTTCCTATAATAAATATTACTAGTGGAGAATATATTGGATTAGTTGGTGCAAAAATTCCTACCGAATTATTTTTTTCACTTTATGGAAATATCCACGATATTAAATCTCAATTTCTGGTAGTTTATGATAAGGAAGCAACACTACTCGCTGTTGGCGCGGATAAGGATTTGCTGGGGAAAAATTTTTTTGGGGAACAAGTACAAAATTTTACTAATCATAATGCTATATTAATGAATCTTACACAAAACCTGTTACATGGGAAATCAGGTTATGGTATATATGACTATGGAAAAGGTGAAAGAATAACTACTTATGTTCCTATATTTATTCAGGGGAAACCTATGTATTTCATTCAAATAGTTACTCCTTCTTCTATTATATATTCAGAGATTAATAATGTATTATTCGGAGAAAAATTTAAAATGTTTTCTTTAATAGCTGGTACTATTTCTGCAATTACTATTCTTATCATGTTTTTAATTAAATGGAATAGTATTCTTAATAATGAAGTCAAGAAGAGAACAAAAGAATTACAAGAATCTAATAAAAAACTTGTATCATCAAATCAAGAAATTGCATTAGCCAATGAAGAGTTAAAAATTCATGATAGAATGCAAAAAGAGTTCATAAATACTGCGAGTCATGAAATCAAAACACCAATTCAGGCTATCTTGACATTTTCTCAATTATTACAAATTTACCCAGATAGGCAAACAGAATTTACACAAGCAATATATCGAAATTCACTCAGGCTTCAAAGACTTTCCAACGATATTTTAGATGTTGCTAAAATTGAAAGTGGAGGATTATCATTAAATAAAGAAATATTCGACCTTAATATTCTTATATTAAATATTATTGATGATTATAGATCTTTAATTACAAATGACAAGTACAGAGTTAATCTCTATTATACACCATTTCAGGAACCTATTTCAATAAATGCTGATAAAGAAAGAATTTCGGAGGTAGTTTCAAACCTTCTGAGCAATGCAATTAAATTCACAAAGGAAGGTGAAATATTTGTTTCCGTTGAAAAGATAGAAAATAGTCCAGATGATGAGAACTATGCATTAGTGACCGTGAGGGATACCGGTGAAGGAGTTAATAATAATATACTGCCTAATCTTTTTTCAAAGTTCGTTACAACATCTTTTGAAGGTTTAGGATTGGGATTATATATTTCTAAAAATATCGTGGAATCTCATGGCGGAAAAATATGGGTGATTAACAACAACCAAGATGGTAATTGTGGAGCTATATTTTATTTCAAATTACCATTAGGGAAATTCAGTAATAACAATAACTTTAATAGTGATAAAAAAAACAAGAAATCTTAAAGATATATTGATTGGTGATAATAACAAAATTTTGCTCGTAGACGATGAGCGTGATATAGCTCTGGCTTTTAGCTTGGGGTTACAATCTAATGGGTTTCTTGTAGATATATTTACTAATTCAATTGAAGCTTTGTCTAATTTTAAAACAAATGTATACAAATTAGCACTTTTAGACATTAAAATGCCAGAAATGGGTGGTATTGAATTAGCTGAAAAATTAAGGGGAATAGATAAAAAAATCAAAATATGTTTTATAACTGCATTCGACTTGGATTACCAAACTGTTAATAAATATTCAAATTGTATAATAAAAAAACCGATTTCTATGGCTGATTTAGTAAGAAAAATAAAGACGGAAATGGATTAGAATATCGTTTGGCAGCTTGATTCAGATAAAAAGAAAAATTATGTTATATCCAAACGGTAAAATATTATGATAAATGATTTATTATTATGTAAAACCTAACACATTTTTTCAAAATATTAATTCTATGACAATAGAGTAATTATAATTTTAAATTTTCCAAATTAATTTTTTTGATTAATATAAGATCATTTAGAATTTTGAAATAGAAATATGATTAGGTCAAATACTTCGAATTTCAGATACAAGTATTACTGAATCAGTATTGTTTTTTGATATTTTATTTAGTTTATATCAAATACCATCAAGAAAATTATTAACTAATCGAAATTTCTACATCTCGTGATCATTTATTATTATGGTATACTATTGGTTCATATGGAATACTTTATTAGGTTTTATCTTTAATAAAATTCTCTTTTCTCCTGGTGATCTACCGGGATATTTATCTTTATTTAGATATTTTTTTGCTAGTTTATCTATATGTCTTTCAGCTTGATCTCCTGTTATTTGTTCAATTATTTCACCGTTTACAGTTACCATGTGATAAGGGTTGTTATTATCTGCTACTGATATAGAGACTCTTGGATCTCTCGCTACATTCTTTTGTTTTACTCTTCCCATTGCAGTATTAATAAGAATGAAACTGTTCTCAATATCTACCCAAGTTGGTGTAACATGAGGGGATCCATCCTTCATTGATGTGGCTATGAAGGCAAGATTCTTGTTTTCAAATAGACTTTTTATTGAAGGGTCAGTTATACTATTTTCATTTTTATTCATATATAATATTGATAATTATTTTTAATAATTGTTTTCCCTTTATTGTCTAAATCCTGGTGTATGATAACACGATTGTTGTATTCAAGAATTCTTGAAATATAACCAAAAAACTGTCTAAAAATATTATATGGATCTAAATCATCTGGAAAACTCATAATAATTATAATGTACAAGTCTTCATAAAAAACTTATTTTGCTATCTGGATTGCTCCTAAATATTTTATTGATAACAATTTTTGCTGAACTGCACGTATTGGTGAAATATTTTTATGATATATTCTTATTTTAACTTGAAAATTAGATATTTCGTTTTACTTTTGTCTTTTAAATAATACAAAAAAATTCAATTGTAAGGAGTCAACAGGTACATAGTGAGAAAAAATTCAGTTTTATCCAAGATTAAATGTAATTTATTCAAACGATACATTAAAGATAATCTTTTTATTTTATTGATAAAAAAATATTAACTAGGAAAATTTTTATGAAAAAGAGTATTACAAATCTTATATAGAATTATGGTCAACCACTTTTTATATAACGATGAATTATAGAAATCAGTATTTTATTTATTCTCTATCTTTCTTCTTATTTCTCTTATCCTTTAACATATTGCATTTTCGAAATGTATATTCAGTAGATGACGGATTTTTTGGTGTTTTGCCGGAAGATTATTTTGATCCGGGTGATTATTCCGAACAACAGCCTTCTTTTACAGATAACTTAGAAGAGAATGATTCTACTTTCGTTCAAAATATTTTTTCTGATTATCAATACGATAAAAAAAGAACTAATAGTTCTACTGAAAATTATTCAACCGATATTAATTTTATTGCAGCTGGGGATTGGAATTGTAATAAAGAAACAGCAAAAACAATTGATAAAATAGTAAAGCTAGAGCCTGAACTCGTAGTAGGACTAGGTGATTATACATTTCAAAATATTTCTCCTCAATGTTGGTTTGATATTTCAAAACCAATTAATGATAAGATTAAAATCGCTATAGGTAATCATGATTTGGACTATCAGAGCTCTTATCATCAGTTACTTGATCATTATAAGTTAAAAAAACCTTATTATTCATTTGATTTCCAAAATATTCATTTTATAGCTATCTCCTCTGAACATCCTTATGAAATTGGAAGTAAACAGTATGAATTTATTAAAAAAGATCTTGAAGAATCGTTGCATAATCCTTCTATTTTATGGAGAATTGCATTCCTTCACAAGCCGATGTATACCTCTGCTAAATTTGATGAAAAAGATTCTAAGGAATTGGAAAATACATTTCATAAATTATTTGAATCTTGTCATGTAGACCTCGTTTTATCAGGACACACTCAATATTACCAAAGATCTCTTCCTCTTTCATATAATCAAGATAATCCTATCCAGCCACTCGTAATAGATCAGAATAATAATGAATATAAAAATAATGATGGTGTAATATTTGTGACAGCAGGCACTGCTGGAGATGAATTGCATAAAATCGCATATTCTCTATCTTATTATGTGATTCAAAAAGGAAAGTTTGGGTTTCTTAACTTTGATCTGAAAAATAATGGTCATACGCTTATTGGAACATTTCATGATACTGACGATCCTAAAATATTAGACAAATTCGTCATTTCTAAAGACTCTCAAGGAACCACAAAAATTTCAGAAGATTATTCTAAAAAAATATGAATATGAATAGTACTCTATAAGTATTGA
>JALDXL010000194.1:0-4731 GCA_032155045.1 Nitrososphaerales archaeon | reverse complement strand
CAATAACAATCAGAAAATCCTTGTACTGAATAATATTGGATGAATTTTTAATATGCTTATTTTGGATTGATATAATATTTAATCTGTCATTAAAAACATATATTATTAAATTCAAATTTGAAAGTAAAAAGTAAAAAGTAAAAAAAATTTTCTATGCAGTTATAGAAAGTGGTTTTTCTTCTTTAAATCATTTTTCTTTTTCTAGTTTTTTATTAGGTATTTCCTCTTTTTCAGGAATTTCATATCCTTTACACATTTTATTTATTCCATAGATTTCATTTTTTTATAAAGGCTAGAGGAATATTATCTTGGGCTTAAGATCATTACTTATTTAAAAAAATCCTGTTGCTTATGAAGAACTGTATGAAAATCTTTTCCTAATTTTACCAACATAATATAATTATATGATTACCTCGTTTATAATATTACCAAATTCATAGAATCAAATTCAAGATTTGTCTTAAAGCTATATAACCTTTGTAATTCACCTCATTATTGTAGTGTAGTTATTGACAATAAAGTATCAGACAGTTGCTTTATTAGAGCCCGACCCAGACATATTAACCTTATATGAGATTTCGCTGCAGGAATTTGGATATTCCTTCAAAAGCTTTACCGATTCTCCTCCTCTATTAGAATTTATTCATAAAAATCCAAATCATATTAAACTCCTACTAATAGAGTACCACTTTGGAGGTAAGTTAACGGGCTGTCAACTTGCTGATATAGTAAATTCAATAGATCCGAATATACGCATGGCGTTCCTAACCGGCTACCATGCTGTGAAAGATAACAGATTAGAATTAGAAATAATCATGAAGCCCATAACGTTAACGCGCTTGCTGAAGCTTGTAAAAAAATACATGGATTGATCTAGAAAAGCGACATTGTTGTTCATAGTGCCTAATTTAATATAATAATTAAAGATAAAATTTAAATAATTCTAGTTTTTAATTTATTCCGTCATGTTAGCTCCAAAGATAGCTATCATAGATAATGAAGTCGACGTGGTTTCTCTTTTTCAAGAAGCATTGGAACTAGCCGGCTTTAAAGTGTGTGCCTTCACTGATCCGCTAGAAGCGTTGAATCACATTCAGCAAAATCCAAAGGACTATTCACTTATCATTTCAGACTATAGAATGCCAGAAATGAATGGTAATGAACTTTGTACTGAATTAGTCAGTATCAATCCAGATCTTAAGATTATCATTATGTCAGCTTTTGAACAAATTGACTATGATCATTCCAAATTTCAGTTTATTAGCAAACCTATTCCTCTACCTCGGTTGATTAAGATTGTCAATGATACTATAGGTGGAGAACAACAAGAAGCAATACCCAAGTTGATCAAATTCAAACCATAAATGTAAACTAATAAATTTGCCCTATCATTAGATCCTGGTAACTTAATGGTAAATCATCTCTTTGTTTTGATGATTGACAAATAAATTTATTTATTTATTTACATTATAAAAAAAATAAACTAAAAAAAAGGTTTAATGTATTTTATTATCCTACTAAACCATGTGCACTACAGTTCCACTTACTTATTTCCATACCAAAATCACATTTTATCACTGCTTCTTTAGTCTTGAGTTTGCTAGTAGAATCTATTGATTTCTGAATTTCACTTTTTATTTTTGCATCGATTGTTGCTTTATCTGCAAATGGATTTGCTAAGCCTGGAGATTTAGAATCCGATTTACCTTTGTGTGCAATAACATAACCTACGAATGGAGATTTATCATAGTCCTTGATAATTGTTGAGGTTATCAGATTATGTGATTCTTTTATAGATGCTACACTTCCTAAAATATTGTATGCGGTACCAAAAGATGCGATGTGAGATGAACCAGAAGATAAAGCATAAGAGTTTGAACTATGTTTTGTGATATGTAATGTTGATTTTTGTGCAAATGATTCGATTGGTTCTAGAAATAAAATACTGCTTACAGTCAAGATACTTAATCCTAATACCAATACGGTAACTAGAATTGACGTATTATTTACTGCCATTATAATTGCTAAAAATTAATATTATTTAAAATTATACTCTAATCACAATTAATTTTTTCAAGGAAACTATAATTTGTTATTAATTGTTTAGGATATCCACAAACATAATAATTGTTAGGATATGTATCATTTAATACATTAGTCTTATTTTGATAATCTTGTCCTTTTAAATTATCATTATTCGTTTTTGCAAAAGATAGATGAGACGAAGAATTAATTAAAATAAATGTTACTAAAATAATATCAATAGCCAAATTAAGATTCATATTTGAAATCTCACTTTTAACAGTTTATTTTACTTCCAGCATCCTGGTGATGCCAACAATCCATATTTAGCACAATATTCTGGTGTGGTATCTGAAGTTGCACCAGTTAATGCATCATAAACAATAATAAATACCAACCATCCAACTAAAATTAAACTAAAGCCACCAAATATCCATTTCAGTATTTTTTTTATAAGATTCTTTTTAGTAGAAATTTTATTAATAAAGTCTTTTTTAGTCATAGCAGGCTGAATCACAAGTCCATAGAATTAGTAACCATATTTATTATGTATTACAATTCTTTTAAATGAGGATAAGTAAGAACGCAAAACATAATTAAACAAGTTTTTAAATAAACTGATATTACTATTAATTGCTACTTTTTCTATTCAAGGGATTTACTAGGATGTTATAGTAGCCTCTGACATCCTAAGAATCTCTAATTAAGAACCGGAGAATGAATCTATGGACTACAACATGAGGAGATCATTCTCAGGCTTAGATGTTGTATTTGCCTCTTACTTTAGTACAAATAAACATTCTATATTGGTTATAAATATTTGAGATAATTTTTGTCATAGTCTGATGGTTAGAGGAGAGGTGTCTTGGCTAGGAAATTCTAAATCAGACTATGACTTATTATGACATGCATACTGATTTCGAATTATTTTATATGGAATCTCAATATATTTATCAATATTTGTAATTCTCATTCTATATTTGGATAATTTATTTTGAATTAGATAAAAATGTCATAGCCTGAACAAAATAATATGAGTGGGATCTAATTCAAATTTTTAGATTCAGACTATGACATGACATGCTTTCAGATAGAGCTTTCTATTTAATTCGTCAAACAAATTTTCCGTTTGAGGGAATATTTGTAATATTATTTTAATACTCTAGATTTATGAATTTTGTTCAGATTTTTGGGTGTTACAGTGGCTACAATATAACACCCGTATATGAAAGTAGTACCAATACTACAGTAGCAATCAAAAGTAAAGTCAGTTAAATCTAAAAAAGTTGGTGTTGATTTTCGGGCTGTAAAAAAACCAATAATTATAGAATAATTATAAAACTAAAAATTGATTGTAGATAAATTTCGATATCTTGGATCAATTATTATCGTGCTGCTAATGAATTTGCTTTATCCAAATGTTTAATTAACTTTTTTTCGCATTCACTTCCTTCGGGAGGATTCAAATCTTCTCCTATCACACAGGCATGGAATCTATCTCCTACTTGTATTGGACCCATATCGGTATCTCTTTCAAAAGCAAAAGTTCTGCTAATTGTATATTTTCCTGTTTTATCAAATTCTTTTTGAACATTATCAATAACTTCGGATTTAATTTGTCCTTTTAACATTGTAATAATCTTAATTTTTTTAGCATCCTTTCTGTCTTCCATTGGAACTAATATCTTTACTTTTACTGGTTTGCTACTATCATCATTATCATCATCACCCTTATCAACTTGAATATTGCTTATTTTTGCATTAGATTGTTTTACAATAGTGTTGTTTGCAGAAAGTTCGGCAGTAGAATTTTTATCGTCAGTTTCTGAATTAACCTGTGTCTCATTAGAGAGAGTGGCAAAAGATACTACTTGGTCAGGTTTTGAATGTGTCTCATAATAAGAATGAGTTTTATCATACACTAGTGATTTTGCATTAAATAAACGTGCAATGGTTGTTTTATCTGAACCTGCAATATCCCCTTCATCACAATCAAAATATTCTATCGTATCTTTTTTATTAAAATTTATTGAAGTTGGATTATTAGCATTTGTATAATGATAAGCACATACAAAAAATTCATCGCGTGAACCAGCACTTACAAATTCATTCTTTTTGTTCATAACAAAATTAACTTTTAATTTCTTGGTTTTTTCATCTATCTTAGATAAAGGAATATCTTTGCTAAATTCTTCTCCATTGATAGCACCAACTACTTTTATCATTCCTGTTTTTGATATATTCGTGATATTAATATTAGATACGACAACTAATTTGTCCTTTTCATCGACATCTTCATTTTTTATTGTAATTGAGTTTTTTGCTCCAATAGCAGTATGAAGAGGTGTGGATAGTAGTATCGTAACGAATAGAAGAGAGGCAGATAGAAGGAAGAAAATTCCTAAATATCTTAGCATATCGAAATCTGGTAAATTTCGAATTTAATAATTTTGAAAATATCTTAGTAAATATAACAAGTTGATAAACGCTGTAGTAATTTACATAGTAGATAGATCTATCTACATGTTACAGTTTAAGAATAATATACCTGTATGTTTTGTATGATATAAAATGCTGAAAGTAATTTCATTTTTATCTAATCTATCGATATATCATATGTTATTTATTTATTAAACGAAATATGCTTGGTTGTTCTGAATTAAAGGTTTTTTATTGTATTCACCACAAAAGCAGATGGACCCGAGAAAA
>JALDXL010000193.1:0-4736 GCA_032155045.1 Nitrososphaerales archaeon | reverse complement strand
AAGAATAAAGTTATTGAAAAAAACTTCTATGAAATTTATTAGAAACAATAATCATATATCGGATGAAGAATACTTGTATTGCAGATGAATTAATATGAATAATTTAGCGCTATTTATAATATATAAACTTGAAGAAAATGGATTATTGACATTTGATGTTATAGGTGATAGTGAGGAGCACTTTAATAATCGATTAAAGATTCAAAAATTTGTAGAGGTAGTTATAATAACAGTATGAATTACAATAAATTAAATTCAGAAGAAGAAAGAGTTATTGTAGATAAAGCAACGGAACCTCCTTTCACTGGTGAGTATGACAATTTTTACAAAGATGGAACATATATCTGTAGAAGGTGTAATATGCCTCTCTTCTCATCAAAAAGCAAGTTTAAATCCGGATGTGGATGGCCAAGCTTTGATGAATATTATCCAAATGCAATAAGACATGTTCCTGATCCTGATGGAATGAGAACAGAAATAGAATGTGCAAATTGTAATGCGCATTTAGGACATGAATTTCTTGGAGAAGGTTTGACAGATAAAAATAGACGAGAATGTGTTAATTCATTATCTATACGTTTCATTCCAAAGGACAAGGAGTTGCCAAAGAAAATAAATGAATAATAATGATAATCAAATGGAAATAGCAACTCTTGCCAACGGATGTTTCTGGTGTACAGAAGCAATCTTCAAAAAACTTAAAGGTGTCAAAGATATTCTACCTGGATACTCTGGAGGAGCGCTAAAAAATCCTTCTTATAATCAGGTATGTACTGGTACTACTGGTCATGCAGAATCAATTCAGATAAAATTTGATCCCAAAGTTATATCTTTTGAAAAAATCCTGGATATTTTTTGGCATACACACGATCCCACAACTCTTAATAGACAAGGTAATGATGTTGGCACTCAGTACCGTTCGGCAATCTTTTATCATGATGAAAGGCAAAAAGAGATTGCAGAGAAATCAAAAAAAGATCTTGAAAAAGAAAATGTTTACAAAGATCCAATTGTTACAGAAATTACTCCATTTAAGAATTTTTATGTTGCAGAAGATTATCACAAAGATTACTATGAAAATCATAAAGATAATGCATATTGCAATTTTGTTATTGATCCCAAATTAGATAAACTGCTTCAAAAATATAGAAATGAAGTAAAAGAAGAATACAAATAGATCTCTTGTGAAGAAAAAGTTATAGATGAAGATCAAAAGAAGAACTTCAAACGATGACAAAACTCAATTTAGGTCTATCTTGCAAATCCTGTTAACTTAAGTTGAGTTCATCTCCATTTAGAAATGTATTTTATTTCTAATTTTTGTACTTAATTTCTATAAAATTTTTTTCCAAATATGCATTATTTTAAAACCTCTTTGTTTATCATAAAACGATCTAATATATTGACCAAATTCTTAATTTTTTTATTATAGTATTTCAAGTTAGTTATTATTTTATACAATGTTAATAGATTAGTACCGATTAATAATTATTTCATTGTGAATAAAATCCTCTAGGTAATAGAGTTCTACTGTTATCTTATATTTAGCTTTTATTATTAGTAACTTATTTAGTTATTTAATATTATATAGATATATTATGAATATTCTAACTATTATCAAGATGATACAATGTAAAAAGGTTATCTAAAACTTAATTATATTTATTATTAAGATATTTAGTGAAAGTCATCGTAATAACACAATAGTTGGTTTAACAATTTTTACCTTTAAAAATCACTACATAAATTATATTATCTATGAGTGTAATTCAAAATCATTCATTGCTAAATGAAGATTTTTCTCATATCGTATGGAATGTGTATGTGATTGTTCTAATATAAATCTGCAGTGTTCGATTATAATATGGATAAGGATGACAATATGAATATGTATTCTTATTTATGATAGGCTCTTTGTCAATCCAGTACTATTCTTAATGCAGGATTCCATTTCTGATAGAAACATATCTATCTTTTGTTTTAATTTTGGTTCTATTGCATATCCAATATGTTCACCTATCTCCCTATTTTTACAATAAAACTTTAATGTAGGAGTCCCTTCAATTGATACACGATCTAATAATTCTTGATTATTTTCATCATCTACCATAAGCTTTAGAAATACTAACTTGTCATTATATTGTTCAGATAATTTATTATATAATGGTTCTAAAGCTTGACAAAAACCACAACGAACTGCACTAAAATTAACCACTATAGGAAGAACAGAGTTTGTTACTTTTTCTTGCCATAATTTTGCTGTTATGGTTTCTACTACCATAGAAGTTGTAACAGATATCAGACTTTTTTATTTTTCTATAACAGATATAATAATCATCTATAACTATAAAGATGAATGTACTACGATCTACTTTTAGCATATTTTGAATTACATTAGATCTTTTGCATAACCATACAGAATAGATTAAATTTTTACTTTCTATACTATACCAATTAGCTTATGTTTTCTAATTATCAATTTTAGCAAGCAAATAGTTTCTTATATTCAGGTTGAACCTTTTTGTTCTAAAATATGTAGATATTTTATTTTTAAAATAGGCAAAGGATGAATAGTATTGTAGGACAAGCAGATCATTTTTGGCTGTATGCCATATTTCTTCTAGTATCATAAATTCAGGAGATGCTGTTGGAAGATATACCGGAATCAAACTATCTTTATTGCAGCAAAATATTTCATTACATTTGTTGATTTGTAGTGTTGTTTTGCCTTGTCAAGGAACAGATAGCATTTTGGAAATTTTCTATGAATCTGTTTTAGATAATCAAGAAATATGTTTGCATCAAACCAATTATACTGTCTGAACAGTTGTTTTCCTTTCAGACTTGTAGCACCAAATAGAACTGATTCTTGATGAGATCCAGTTATTCTTACAACAGGTCTTTCATCCTTTCTTACCCATACTTTCCGTACAAGTGAATCATAAAAGAAGAATGATTCATCAGTAGATACTACTGTGAAGCCTTCTTTTTGGAGGAGATTATCCAGTATCTTTCTTGCTCTTTTTTAAAACGTTCTTTTTCAGCCTTTGATGCTGTGTTTACATGTACTTTTCGTGGTACCTTCTGTTTGAATCCCCATTTGTGCATTAGTCTGTAAATGTGGGTATAATGGTATCTGATTCCACCACTTTTTCTGAGAATTAGATATTCTACCTGTTTTGTAGTCCATCCCTGTTTGCTGGATGCTAATTCGTTTTTTATCTCGTATACTGTCCCTTCTGGTATATCTGGATGTCTACCACTTTTTGGTCTGTTTTTTAATCCGTCTACTTCTTCAGAGAATCTATCTAACCAGTACAATGCCCATGATCTACTTCTATGTAGTTCATCAGCAGCATAAGCAGGAAAGACATTATCATGTCGTACCTTTGTTACAAGGAGCAATCTTTCCTTTACCTTGAGATTAGTTTCCTTCATGTATAACCTAATCAATTCATTTTTGGAATGCAAGTAACGACATTACGAAATAATGATGATAACAGATAGCTTTTACTCTTTATCTGATATGATAATAATAAAATCTGATTAGAAAATATATTCTAATTGGTATAGTCCCACTTTTAAAAGAGGTTCAAATGTATCTTTTTGCTAGGTTACATAATCAAATAAGAATTATTCTGAAAAATGGATATTATTTTTTATATTAATAAAATTAGATTTCTTTTCTAAAGTTAATATTTCTATAAAATATATTAAATATCCGTTATGCTAAATTAAAATCACAAGAGTGATTATTATATTAGGAGATTGAAAGCTTTATTGTTTAGATTTAAAAAAGATATAATTGAAAATATTTACCAACACATAGTACACCAATAGGTTAGCATAATTTGTTATGAAAATTCAATAAATAGGATCCCACCTCAACTAATTAGTTGGAGGTTGTTGTTGATCGGCTGTTTTAGTCATAATCTGAGATCTAATAGAGGCCAAGGATTGGTCAATTTGATAGACAGCTAGCTTGTCTCTTCCAAGTATCTCGAACTTTTGAAGAATTGTTTGGAATAATGTCTCTTCCTCTGTTTGTTCAGTTACAAACCATTGTAAGAACGAGTATGTAGCACGGTCTTTTTCTTTTTCAGTCATGTCTACTAAATTATTAATTAGCTTTGAAACAGTTTGTTCACTCTTTAGACCAGTTTGGAAAGTAGATTCCAGTGAATCGAATTTATCTTGAGGCTTTTCTATTGCTGGAAGTATCGCTTCTGCTCCAGCATTATTAAGATAATGAATGAACTTTAGCATATGTGTATTTTCCTCATTCGCTTGTTGAAAAAAGAATGCTGCACTTCCGTCGTATCCTGTTCTTTCACACCATGATCCAATAGCAATATATGCATGGGCAGTTGATGCTTCATAAGAAATTTGATCATTAATTGCCTTTGCGATTTGTGATGAAATTCTCATTGTAACAATCTTTATTTTTCAGATATCTATATTTTTTGGAAGGTAGTTTTTAACATTGTAACCCATTTTTCGTTTTTTACGACAGGAAATTAAGTCTAACTTTTACACTTGATATTTAATTACGTATTGAAAAATCCAAGCAAGTAAAAAAGATGGTAGAAAGTATCAAGGGTGTTTTAACTATTCAGTGTAAGAGCAAAATTTAGGTCTAATTTATATCTTCTCCCACTGGCTCCATTGTGCTATCAATTCTCAAATGGGATTCCCAAAAAAAAATAAAGCAATATTCTTTTGTTATTATATAGGAT
>JALDXL010000192.1:0-4756 GCA_032155045.1 Nitrososphaerales archaeon | reverse complement strand
ATTCTATATTGGAAAATATGATATGCTAACAAAAGTATTACAAGGTATTATAGTTGCAATATCTGGATATCTCATATATCGAATAATAACATTCAACGAGTCCAGAACACAGGAGGAGACTTTAAAAAGAAAAATATAAACTATTTGTTATACCTCGTCACAATAAAAATAAAAGAAATTTATTTTTCGCAACTTTGTTTTATATTCTATTTTATAAAATAACTTATTTACCTTGAAAAATTAGTATAACTGGTTGACAATAAAAGCAAAGAGATTTTCTTCAGAGTATACTATGTTATCGATATTAGAATATCTTTGCTTATATTCAACAAAAACACCGGTTAGTAAATATCATATAATGACAAAAATTAATGCAATTAAACAACAACGTCCAGATAGAATATCTCTTTTATTAAATAGGTTGGAGGAAAATGAATATATTAAATCAGTCGATACTTCTAATGCAAAATTTTATCTTATTACAGAAAAAGGATTTGACGCTTATTTAAAATGGATTAAGGATTTTTTATCATTTGTAAGAATTATGAATGATGAGGAAAAATTGGATTAGGTTAAAACATTATCCAGTTTCTTTAAATCAGAATCAGTACTATTGGGCTTATCTATTAGGATCAAGTTTTCACCAATGGTTTTATCTTTAATTTATTAATTAAACTGTAGCTTTCAGTGGCTACACTTCCTCCTATTATTATGGCTAGTCCTATTTTGTTACCTCTTTTTTTATATTTTTCTAATGATTATAAAAAGTTTTGAGTAACATTTTTATCAATAAAATTGCCTGCTATTTTTATTAATATACCTCCATAAATTCAAATCAGATTTAATTCTTGAAATTATTAAAGTTCTTCTTGAGTTCTACTAAATTTAGGTAGAGATAATGTATCACTATATAACATAGCAATCTTTTCATCTACCGTAATCTGTATAGAATCTTTGAATAAATCAGATAATCTTTCAAAAAAACCTCTATTTTTTCTCATTTCAAATATTATTGCGATTCCAACACTTATCAGACCAATTAACCCCCAAAATAATTCGTTTAGAAAAAATGGAGTAGCCATATAGCAATTATACAAATTGATAGCTATAATTATTTACTTTAGTCGTTAATCCTAGCTAAAACTTTTAGCTTTAGTAATATAGCTTTTTTAACAACTGAAAATTAACACTATTCTTTTAAGTTACTTTCAAATATTATTGACTGCTACTACAAACAAGATTTCAGAAAAAATGGGTGTCATATATTGTAGCCACTATATGTTCACCTATTGATTTCCAACAACTGAATTAAACACCAGAAGGGTCAACAGAACAAAAATTTTAAATTATTATTTCTTAAAATTATTGTATATTGAATTCTTCTAAAAATAGGATTGAAACTCAAAGTTCAATGGCTCAGGCTTGATATGAAACAAATTTAACTTAAATTTCGGTACCAAATTTTTCTACAATTAACAAGAAATAGCCGGCTGGTACTTAAAGAGAAAGTATCAAACTATTAGTAGCTATTGTCATAGATTTCATGATGTTGTCAAATGGATCATAAAAAACTACTTTATAATGCTTTTCATGAACTACTTCCCAAGTCTTATTTCGAGCTTTCCTCCGATGTTAGAGAATTTTTTATACAACCTTCCAATATCTGGATCAGTAACAGAAATATGAGTAATTCCTGATTTCCTGTACTCAAAACTATCTCCACATCTTTCTGATTCAGACCCAACATATTCAATAATTTCAATTCCTACTTGATTGGCGGAAGTTAACCAAACTATTTTCATTTTCTGAAACTACAGATCATGAAAAACTTTGAATTCAATCTCCATAATGGACTAAGCTCTTTCAAATTCTATCTGATATTTTACTAATGCACACTTTGATATATGCTTGTACCATCCTATTGCTTCTTCTAGATTAGAGATACCACGTGCTAAATGATTTATTGTCCTAGGTTATCATTCAAATGATCCATTACTTTTCATGTGAGTACCAAATAACAAACATCGATTTTTGGATATTGCTTGCTATTTGTCTAAACAATAGCTTGTATAGACAAATAGAAAAATATATCAGTCATCTTGATATTATTACAGGAGTTAATGAACAAACGTTCATATCTTTTCATTAATCGTGGATCATATCTTAAGAAAGAATACAAAATTTGCAAACCCATCAAAAGTATCCATATTAGAACTAAAATTTTCAATCTTTCAAGTATTTACTGGAAACCAAAAGAGGTCAATTAGTATGAATAATGACAGAACTATCTATAAATCTCTATTACCTCAAAACAATTTGGACCAAGTAAACCGGAGTAAGAATAACTTTTCACAGCTAGTTGCGGATTTAGTAGAAGTTGGCAAAAATTTCTATTTACGCGGCTGGGTTTTGGGTACAAGCGGAAATTTTAGCGCCGTAATTTCAATGAATCCCTTGAGGCTAGTTATTACCTCTACGGGATTGGATAAAGGTGATCTTACTTCTAAACATTTTGTAGAAATTGATAGTGATGCTAATGTCATTCGCGGCGATGGACGACCATCAGCTGAAACGTTGATTCATCTTACCATAGTTCGCTGTACGAATGCTCGTGCAGTATTACATACGCACTCCGTCTGGAGCACGGTGCTTTCCAGCCTACACGCCTCTTTTGCCGGGTTCCATCTCGAAGGATATGAAATGATGAAGGGTCTTGATGGGGTTAGAACACATCAGCACAATGAATGGTTACCGATTTTAGAGAATTCTCAAGACATGATCGAGCTTTCAAAACAAGTATCGACGCTATTACGTGAAAATTCCAAGATCCATGGATTTCTTTTGCTCAAACACGGGTTTTATACTTGGGGTAATAGTTTACAAGAAGCCAAACACAATGCTGAAATTTTGGAATTTCTAATGGAGGTCTTGGTTCGCTCTAATGACCAAACGAAAGATGTTCCTGAACAATATCAAACGAGGAGAAGTTAGATGGTTATTCTTCGTATACCTGACGAAAACGTAAAGATAGAAGAATATGACAAAATTCGATCATATTTATCAAATATTGGTATTGAGTACGAACGATGGGAACCAGTTCCTGTTATTCCACCGAATATGTCACCAGAACAAATTCTGACCATCTATGAAAAACAAATTAACGAACTTAAGAAACGTGGTGGATATATAACCGCAGACGTTATTGATGTGAATCCCACCACACCTGGTCTAGATGCAATGCTTGCAAAGTTCAATATCGAACATAGCCATAATGAAGATGAGGTGAGGTACATCGTTAGCGGACGAGGAATTTTCCACATTCATCCTGATAATGGGCCTGTTGTAACAATTGAAGTAGAACAAGGAGATCTGATTCGAGTTCCACGTGGTACACTTCATTGGTTTGATCTTTGTGGTGACCGACATATCCGTGCAATTCGATTATTTCAAAACTCATCAGGCTGGACACCATTTTACACAAATAGTAAGGTTGATCAAAGATATGAACCGGTATGTTGGGGCCCCACTTACATTCCTCCGTATTCGCAAACAAAATAGATATACCACTAGATTTTGTGTCTAAAATCCGTATAATCATATTAGATATTGAAGGAACAACGACCAATGCAGACTTTGTCTACTTAACGCTTTTTCCATACGCGAATCGAATGTTGGAAATCTTCCTTCGACAGCACTACAGCGAGCCAGAAATTAAGTCACTTATTCAAGACCTGTATAGGCAACACCAACTGGATGATGACCAGGGGCTACTACCTTCCATCTGGATTAATGAAACTGAGGAATCGGATTTGAATTCAGTGGTAAAATATTGCCGCTGGATGATGAGCAATGACAGAAAGTTCTCTGCATTGAAAACTCTTCAAGGAAAGATTTGGAACGAGGGGTACTCCACCGGAGAACTGCACGGACAGGTGTATTCGGATGTTCCTTCAGCGTTTAAACGCTGGAAGCGACAAAATAGAAAAATCTGTATCTTTTCCTCAGGTAGCGTTCTAGCGCAAAGGCTTCTCTTTAGTACCATTCCTTCGGGCGATCTTACTACATACATTTCAGCATTCTTTGATACAGAGATAGGCGCAAAGACGGAAAGCAGGAGCTACAAAAATATTGCATCCTCGATGTCACATCATAGCAACGATTTTTTATTCATCTCGGATACAATAAAGGAAATCGTAGCGGCCAATGAAGCTGGAATGCGAGCAATTCTTTGTAAACGTGATATTCATAATTTTGAATCATCCCAAACAAACAATGTTATTCACAGCTTCGAGGAAATCTTCCCTGACTAGCTGGATTTTTTTATTATCTTGGAATAATGTGAAAAAAGTACACAAATTAAAATTGAATCATTACGATCCTGTGCTAACTATTGTATACCATTGCTAACCATTGTATAATTAGACTGTTTAATTGGGTTTGAATAGAATAGAAAGGGAATAAATTCGAACTCATTTAAAAGGAGACGGAATTAAAATTGTCTATCTGGAAATATACAAATTGATAGACCAAGTATATAATAATGAATCCTGAATAGTGTTTATAGTTCATCTAAAAAACTTAATTTCATAACAGTTGAATATATTACTGATGAATCAGTATTTTCTCAATATTGCAATATTAATTCCAATACTTCAATATGTTAACCTAAAATAACAATATTAAACTAAAAATTTATTTCGATTATCTAACTCACTGAAAAAATTATTTGTTAATATAAAATTACAAAATTGATTCT